>WHTS01000026.1:40330-63490 GCA_009377585.1 Betaproteobacteria bacterium | reverse complement strand
CGACCAACGGATTAAAAGTCCGCTGCTCTACCAACTGAGCTAACGACCCACAGAGGCGGCGAATTATAGCAAGCGAGGTTGGGCGATCCAATCCAACAAGGCCGTTGGAAGATACTGTCTCAGTAACTGAGATACTACCCAGAGGAAGCAGGCCCCTCTCCGGGCTCTCGCCTGCGCGGGAGGAAAGGCTTGCTTCAACCCTCCCGCATCATCCGCCAGTACTGGTACTTCATCGTCGCAGCCGAGCCGGCCACGATTGCGCCGAAGGCCATGATCGAGCCGACGGCAAGGGTCGAGACGCCGGTGATGGCTTGGCCCACGGTGCAGCCCATCGCGAGCACGCCGCCGATGCCCATCAGGGCGCCGCCTGCGACGTGGTTGAAGAAGTCGGCGCGATTCGCGAACCATTCGAGGCGGAAATTGCGGCTCACCGCCGCATACAGCGCCGAGCCGACGATTACGCCGACAAACCCCATGATGCCGAAGTTGATGAGCCCGAAATTCTTCGGGTCGCTCAAATAGTGCAGGCTGTCGGCCATCGGGCTGATGAAGGTGTACGACTGCACTTCGACGCGCGACGGCGGCGTCGCGGACATCTCGGCAAACTCCTTCCACTCCTGACCCAGTGCGCCCGCGGTGATATACCAGCCGGCCACGACCGCCAGTCCCACCACTACCCCGCCGAGAATGTTGTCGAAGCTCGCGCGAAAATCGCGCGAGGCGAACACGAATGTCGCGATGGCGGCGGCCAGCACCCATCCCAGCCAGACGTTCCAGCGCGCGCCGTCGCCGTTGCCCGCGAATCCGGCCAGCACGTCGCCGAGCGCCTGCGTTCGAATGCCGTGCTGCGCGAGGTTGAGATTGGTCGGCGCGATCCACGAATTGAAGGCGAGCGCGTAGAAGTCCGTCCAGATCATGAAGTAGGCGCACACGGCCGCCGCGATGAGCACGACGATGGATTTGAGATTGCCGCCGCCAACACGGATGAGCGTCTTGCTGCCGCAGCCCGAGCCGAGCGTCATGCCCACACCGAACATGAATCCCCCGAGGAGGTAGCGCAGCCAGGCGAAGTTTGGCGTGCGATAGGGAGGGAAGGTATCGACCGGGATGGCCGCCTTGCCGGTGGCTTGGAGCACCAGGACGCCGGCGATGGCGACACCCATGGCGAGCAGCCATGAGCGCATCCTGCCGGTGTCGCCGATGTTCATCCAGTCCGATACTGCACCCATGGTGCAGAAGCGCGTCTTGTGCGCCACCGCGCCCATGACGAGCGCGACCAGAAAAACCGCCCACAGGACTTGCTGGTGAACCGTGAATTCCATGAAATGAAATGTCCTACCGCAAACGCGGGAAGGATACTAGCACTCGTGGGTAAGCGTCCGTAGCGAGGAGACGCTTGGGATTCCGGTCGGTTTTCCAGTACTTCGACCGGCTCGGCGAAAGGCTTTCTGGATTCCCGTTTTCACGGGAATGACGCCCGTTGGGTCTCCCTGGCTGACGACGCCTGAGGCCGATCCAACTCTGTTAACGCACGTTCGCCATCCGCCGCCGAGCTTTCTCGGCCGCGTCGCTGCCGGGGTGCTTGGCGACCAGCTCGTCCATGGTCTTGCGCGCGGCCGCGGTTTCGCCCAGCTCGGCCTGCGAGCTGGCGATGTTCAGCAGCGCGTCCGGCACCTTGCTGCTCTCCGGGTAGGACGCAACCAGCAGGCGCTGGCTCGAGATCGCCAGGCGGAAATCTCGCATGTTGAAGTAGGAATCGCCGATCCAGTACTGGGCGCTCGGCGCAAGCGGGCTCTTCCGGTACTGCTTGAGGAAATTCTGGAAGGCGACGATGGCGCCCTGGTAGTTGCCGATGCGCCGCAGGTTCTGCGCGGCTTCGTAAGCGCGCGTCTCGGCGCTGCCCGATGCACCGGCCGCAGGCTGCGCGCCCGGCTTACCGCTTGCCACGACGTCGCCGGAGCCCGACGGAACGCCACCCATCGGGGGCGGCGCCGAAGCGCTTTCCAGCCGTCGCAAGCGTGTATCGAGATCGACGTAGAAGTCCTGCTGCCGCTTCTGCGCCTGCTCGACGCCGTTGTTCAACACTTCCATCTGCCCGCGCATGCGGGCGAGCTCCTGCTTCAGGCCCTCGATCTCACGAAATAGATCCAGCACCGCCTGATTCTTGCCCGTCGCCTCCTCCAGCTTGCCCAGACGGGCGTTGATCGTGTCGAGCTGTTGGCTCTGCGCGGCAACCTGGGCCGACACTTGGTCGACGCGCTTGCGCTCGGCCGCGATGGCGTTGCGGGCTTCGTCGTCTCCGAACAACGCCGCGCTGGAAGGAACGGGAAGAAGCGCGAGGCCGAAAACCGCAAGCAGAGCGGCAGCGAGTTGCGGAAACGCGTCTCTCCCGTTGGGAGAGGAGAGTGCGTTCCCTGGCGCGTCGTGGCCGAAGCTCATCATGACCGGGAGAAGATCGAGCGAGTCCTTGGAACGATTTAGCGGTCCGCTTGCCGGCTATTCGTTGTCGTAAACGATGTCGGCACGGCGGTTCTTGATCCAGGCGCCCTCGGTGCTGCCCATCTCCACCGGCTTTTCTTCGCCGAAGCTCACCGTCTCGATCTGGTTGTCGCTTGCACCAAGCAGCATCATCATCTTCTTCACGCTGTCGGCACGGCGCTGGCCCAGTGCGAGGTTGTATTCGCGGCTGCCGCGCTCGTCGGTGTTGCCTTGGATGACCGCCCGACGCCCGCGGTTGTCCGTAAGGAATCTCGCATGTGCCGTCACCAGCGGCTTGTACTCCTCTTTCACCACCGAACTGTCGTAGTCGAAGTAGATGGTGCGCTTGTAGAGGATGTTCCCGGGGTCCTTGAGGGGGTTGGCGGCAACCGACTCGGTCGTGATCGAGCCTGTCGTCGGCTTCTTGGGCGCAGGCGCCTTCACGGGGGGTGCAGTCGTGGTGTCCGGCTTCCTCGATTCGACCGGCGCACCTTCTTCTTTCACATCCGTGCTGCCGCAGCCGGCAAGCAAAATGGCGAGTGCTGCACTAACCAGGATTCGAGTCATGGCGCGTTCCCGTTGTTGGAATAACTTGGAATGGACCGGCTTCGCCGCGCTTCGTTCCGCGGCCGACGTGCCCGCGGGGATCATCAGAATCCCTTCTGCATCGGACCCCATGCAGGCTCGCGCACATCCCCTGATGACGCCGTGACCCGCTGCTTGATCCGGCCGTCATTGGAAACGGCGGCTAATATACCACGCCCCCCCTGGCTGGACGCGTAGAGCAGCATGCGTCCATTCGGTGCGAAGCTGGGGGATTCGTCGATGCTGCCGTTGGTAAGCGGTATCACCTGCCGGGTGCCGATCTCCTGCAGCATGATGCTGAAGCGCCCGTCTTCGCGCTGGACGAACGCGAAGCTTTTTCCGTCGGGGCCGTAGCGCGGCGACACGTTGTACGTGCCGCTGAAAGTCATCCGCTCGGCCGGGCCGCCGCTTGCCGGCATGCGATAGATCTGCGGGCTGCCGCCGCGATCGGAGGTGAACAGGATCCACTGTCCGTCGGGCGAGAAACTCGGCTCGGTGTCGATGGCGCGGCTCGTGGTCAGGCGCGTGGGCGTGCCGCCATCGGCGCTGATGCTGTAGATCTGCGAATTGCCGTCGCGCGTAAGCACGACGGCGAGCCGCCGCCCGTCCGGCGACCAGGCCGGGGAGCTGTTGGAGCCGCGGAAATTCGCGAGCACCCGCCGCTGGCTGGTGGAAAGCGTTTGCACGTAGACGACCGGCTTTTTCTGCTCGAAGGACACGTAGGCGATGCGGTTGCCATCCGGCGACCAGGCCGGCGAGATGATGGGCTCGTTGGAGGCGAGGATGGTCTGCTCGTTGAAACCGTCGGCGTCGGCGATCTGCAGCTCGTAGCGCGAGCCGCGCTTCACCACGTAGGTGATGCGCGTTGCGAACGCGCCGGGCACGCCGATGAGCTTCTCGTAGATGACGTCGGCGATCCGGTGCGCGGTATTGCGCGTCTGCGCCGCGGAGATGGTGTAGCTGAAGCCCGCGAGCTGGGTCTGCTTGAGGACGTCCATCAGGCGAAAGCGCACTTCGTAGCGGCCGCTGCCCGCTTGGGCGACCGCGCCGATGACGATCGACTCCGCGCCTCGCGAGCTCCAGTCGGGGTAGCGAATGTCGCCGGGCTCCACCGGCATCGGCGTGATGCCGCCGGCATCGATCACGCGGAAGAGCCCGCTGCGGGTGAGATCGGCCGCAACGACCTCGGAGATGTTGTGCGGCAACGTCCCTTCGCCTGCGAGCGGCGCGATGGCAATCGGCATCTGGCGCTCGCCGCTGCCCACGATCTCGATGGTCAGGGCGGCCATGGCAGGTTGCAGCGTCAGGAGGCAAAGCAGCAGGCCATACACCGCCAAGGCGGGTGCCGCAAGGATGCGGCTGCAACGCGCAGCGGCGAAGTCCGCATTTCGAAAACGCTGCCTGCGCGGGCGGGCAACGGCGCTCATCGGGGCTCCACCATGGTATCGCTCACTCATTAGGTCGAAAATTCAAGTTGAGTTCCCGGAATTGCGCCATCAGCACCGGGTCCGGCGGCAGCGGCAGCGGCTGCGCCCGGATCACCGCGCGCAATACCGCGTCGTCACAAGCCGCACTGCCGCTCGAGCGCTTGATGCGCGGCGGCTGCAGCGTATTGCCGTCGGGCAGCAGGATGGCCTCGAACACGATCTCGGGGTTACCGAGCGACGCGCAGGGATCCTTCACCACGTAGCGCCGGATCTTGTCGCTGATGCGGCGCTTGTATTCGTCCACCATCTTCGCTTGCGCCGAGGCTTGCTGCTGGCGCAACGCCTCGACTGCCTTTTCCTGGTCACGCCTCAGTTTTTCGATTTGGTCTTGCTTTTCGCGGCGATCCCGCTCCAGCGCGGCGAGCTTCTGCTTCTCCGCGTCCTCGCGCTTCTTCGCCTCGGCCTTCGCGATTTGCTCGCGTTTGATCGCCTCGGCCTTCGCCAGCTGCTCGCGCTTGAGCGCCTCGGCCTTCTGCCGTTCCCTCTCCCGTTCCTCGTGCTCGCGCAGCGCCTTCTCCTGCTTCTCCTTCTCCAGCACGATGTCGGGCTTGGCGACCGGCTTCGGCTCCGGCGCGGGCTTGACCTCGACCTTGGGCTGCGGTGGCTGCGGCTTCACTTCCGGCTTCGGCTCGATCTTGGGCGGCGGCGGCGGCGGAGTCTTCGCCTGCGGCAGCGGCGGAAGATTGTTCCAAAGCTCGACTTCGACCGTAGCCGGTGCGCGATGCTGCCAGCTCACGCCGAGCACGAGCAGCGCGAAAAAGGCGATGTGCACCACCACCGCCAGCACCCCGGAGGTGATCTTCCCCGGTTCGTCGCGGTCTGCAGTCCAGTTCATCAGCGCGGCTTCGCGAGCAGCCCGACCTTGCTGACCTGGTTCTGCTGCAGCATGTCCATCACGTTCAGGACCGCTTCGTAGCGCACGCTCTTGTCGGCGGCGATGACGACGGCCTGGTCGGGGTTTTTCTGCTGCTTTTCGCGGATCGCTTGCAGCAGGCGGGCCCGGTCCATGCGCACCTCGTCCGCCCCTTGCTGGCTTCGATCGCGTAGCCAGATGCTCTCGTCGGCGCGAATGCTGACCTCCATCGGCGCAACCGCCGGCTGACTCGACTTGGCGACCGAAGGCAAGTCGACCTGGCCGGGACTCACCATGGGCGCGGTCACCATGAAGATCACCAGCAGCACCAGCATGACGTCGATGTAGGGCACGACGTTGATCTGGTTCATGAGCCGGCGGCCGCTGCGGCGCTCGATCAGCATGGCAGGACCCGGCTCAGGCGGCTGCCTGGCGCTGCAGGATGTTGGAGAACTCTTCCATGAAGCTTTCGAAGCGCGTGGCGAGCCGGTTCACATCGCCCGCGAACCGGTTGTAGGCCACCACGGCCGGGATCGCTGCGAAGAGGCCCATGGCGGTGGCGATCAGCGCTTCGGCGATGCCTGGCGCGACCTGCGCAAGTGTCGCCTGCGCGACGTTCGCCAGCCCGCGGAAGGCGTTCATGATGCCCCACACGGTGCCGAACAGGCCGACATAGGGGCTTACCGATCCCACCGAGGCGAGGAATGACAGATGCGATTCGAGCAGCTCGACTTCCCGCTGGTAGGTTGCGCGCATCGCGCGCCGTGTGCCGTCCATGACCGCGGCGATGTCGTGGCCGGGCCGGCGCAGCTTGGAGAACTCGCGATAGCCGGCTTCGAAGATGCGCTCGAGGCTGCCCGAACCGTGGCGAGAATTCACCGCCGCCTGGTAGAGCTCGTTCAGGTTGCCGCCCGACCAGAAGTCCTTCTCGAACTCGTCGGTCTGCCGGTGCGCGCGCCGCAGGTTGTAGTACTTGCGGAAGATGTAGTACCAGGAGAACAGGGACGCGAGCAGCAGCCCTGCCATGACCAACTGGACCAGTACGCTCGCATTCGCGATGAGGCTTACTACGGAAAGATCCTGCGTGACTGCGACGTTCATTCGGTTTTTGGCCGCCCCGAGGATCGGTCCGCAAGCAGCTCTCGCAGACTGCGCGGAAGACGGACCGGAAGGAACGAATCGATATTAACACAGGCCAATTTGACGCTGGCTTCGAGCAGACGTTCATTGTCGCGGGCGACGTATTGCTCCATCTCGACCCGGCTTGCGGCCGCGCTCAGTCGGGAGATGACGACAATCAATTCGTCATCCAGACGCGCCGGGCGCAGGAACTCCGCCGCAATGGCACGCACGACAAACACCACGCCCTCGCGGCGCGCGAGCTCCTGCTGATCGCATCCCAGCACACGCAGCAATTCCGTACGGGCGCGCTCCAGATATTTGAGGTAATTCGCGTAGTAAACGATACCGGCACCGTCGGTGTCCTCCCAATAGACGCGCAGCCGCCAGCGGAAAACGGGCTCATCGTCTGCGCGTTCAAGCGTCATGGCAGATGCATAGTGCAAGGGCGTAACGCGGCAGCCCGCGTATGGCGCAACGCCGCCGCCCAGGCATGGCTTGCGTGTTCATGCTCAAACGCATGCCATCCTCGAACGGGTCGATGGCTTCCGATCCCCGTACAAACGCACGCGCGAGACAGCGGTTGACGCGCAGCCTGGATCCACTCCGTCAACGTAGCGGCTGGTCCCAGAGATCCGGCGTCGAATTCGGCCGCGGCGCGGCCAGGCCGAAGTGCCGGTAGGCGCTGGGCGTGGCGATGCGGCCACGGGGGGTGCGCTGCATGTAGCCTTGCTGGATCAGGTACGGCTCCAGCACGTCCTCGATCGTGTCGCGCTCTTCGCCGATCGCGGCGGCGAGATTGTCCACGCCCACCGGCCCGCCGGCAAAGCGCTCGATCACGGCCATCAGGAGCTTGCGATCCATCAAATCCAGGCCGAGCGGGTCGACGTCGAGCATGTGCAAGGCCGCATCCGCCACCTCCCGCGTAACCGCGCCCTCGGCTCTCACTTGGGCGAAATCGCGCACACGGCGCAGCAGCCGGTTGGCCACGCGCGGCGTACCGCGCGCGCGGCGGGCGATCTCGGCCGCTCCGTCGGCATCGACCGCAACATCGAGCAAGCTCGCGGATCGGCGCACGATAGTGCACAGCTCCTGCTCGTTGTAGAACTCGAGCCGCGCCACGATGCCGAAGCGATCGCGCAAGGGATTGGTCAGCATGCCGGCGCGCGTCGTGGCGCCGACCAGCGTGAAGGGCGGCAGATCGAGCTTCACCGAGCGCGCGGCCGGGCCTTCGCCGATCATGATGTCGATCTGAAAATCCTCCAGCGCCGGATAGAGGATCTCCTCCACCACCGGCGACAGGCGATGGATCTCGTCGATGAAGAGCACGTCCATCGGCTCGAGGTTGGTGAGCAGTGCGGCGAGATCGCCGGCGCGCTCGAGCACGGGCCCCGAGGTCTGGCGCAGATTCACCCCCATCTCGCGCGCGACGATGTGGGCGAGCGTGGTCTTGCCCAGCCCTGGCGGCCCGAACAGCAGCACGTGGTCGAGCGGCTCCTTGCGCCGCCGCGCCGCCTCGATGAAGATGCCGAGCTGCTCGCGCACCTTCTCCTGCCCGACATAATCGGCGAGAAGCCGCGGCCGCAGCGCGCGCTCGAGCGCTTCCTCTTGCGATGTGAGGGGCGCGGCCGAAATGAGCCGGTCGGGTTCTAGCATGATGAGCGATTGTAGGCCGGCGGCGCGCGCCGAACCACAAGCAGCACGGTCACGCCTTCGATAGCAGCCGCAGGCATTGCCGGATCGCTTCGCCGACCGAAGACGAGGGCTCGATCTGCTTCACCGCCCAGGCGGCTTCCTTGTCGTTGTAGCCCAGGGCCAGCAAGGCGTTCAGGACGTCGCTCCCCGGGGCGGCGGCGGGTGCACCCGAATGCGCGGCCGCCGCTGTGGCGGGCAGCTTGTCGCGCAGTTCCAGCAGCAACCGCTCGGCGGTCTTCTTGCCGATGCCGGGGATCTTCACCAGGCGAGCGCTGTCCTGCGCGCTCACCGCCTGCTGCAGGTCGGTCACCGAAAGGCCCGACAGCACCGCCAAGGCGATACGCGCACCGATGCCGCTGATGCGCAGCAGCTGGCGAAACGCCGCGCGCTCGGCATCGGTGCCGAAGCCGAACAGCAGATGCGCGTCCTCGCGCACCACCAGGTGCGTATGAAGCATGACCTCGGCCCCGGTTTGCGGCAGGTTGTAGAACGTGCTCATCGGCACGTCGACTTCGTACGCCACCCCGCGCACGTCAACCAGGATCTGCGGCGGATTCTTCTCCAGCAGCACGCCGCTGATGCGTCCGATCACGCCGCTGTGCCTCGCGCCACCAGCCGGCCGCGCTTGAGCCGATAGCCTGCGGTGGCGAAGCGTCCCAGGCCCTGGCCGCCATGCGCATGACAGATCGCGCACGCGAGCGCGTCGGCCGCATCGGCTCCCGGCGCAGCGGCGAGACTCAACAAACGGCGCACCATCTCCTGCACCTGGCCCTTGGCCGCGTGCCCGGTGCCGACCACGGCTTGCTTGATCTGCAGCGCGGTGTACTCCGCCACCGGCAAGCCGGAGAGCACGGCGGCGCAAATCGCGGTGCCTCGCGCCTGTCCCAGCAGCAAGGTGGATTGCGGATTGACGTTGACGAACACCTGTTCGATCGCGACCTGGTGCGGGGCATGGCGCGCGATCACCTCGCTCAAGCCCTCCAGGATGCTCTTCAGCCGCACCGGCAGCTCGGATCCGACGGAGCGCACGCAGCCGCTCGCGACATAGACGAGGCGATTGCCGTCCCGATCGAGGACGCCGTAGCCGGTCGTTCGCAGGCCGGGATCGATGCCGAGGATGCGCGTGATGGGTGCTCCTGGCACTATGCCCGTTTCGAGTTCCGGCCCGCGCACTTGACGTCGCTCCCGCGCAGGCGGGAGCCCAGGGAAAATCGATACCGCGCTACATGGATGCAGCCGCCGCCAATCCTGGATTCCCGCTTGCGCGGGAATGACGTTCGCTTTCGCGTCCCTGAAACGGTCACTCGTCGATCGCCGCAGTCGTATAGACGTCCTGCACATCGTCGATGTTTTCCAGCGCATCGAGCAAGCGCTGCATCTTGGCGCCGTCGTCGCCCCGCATCGCGGTCTCGTTGGTAGGTTTCATGGTGATCTCGGCCAGCTCCGGCTTGAAGCCGTTCTTCTCCAGCGCCGCCTGCAGCGCCATGAAATCGTGCGGCGCGCCGATGATCTCGATGCTGCCGTCATCGTTGCTCACGACGTCCTCGGCGCCCGCTTCGAGCGCCACTTCCATCAGCTGGTCCTCGTTCGTCCCTGGCGCGAACACGAACTGGCCGCAATGCTTGAACAGGAAGGCGACCGAGCCGTCCGTGCCGAGATTGCCGCCGTGCTTGCTGAACGCGTGTCGCACTTCCGCCACCGTGCGCGCGCGATTGTCGGTGAGGCAATCGACCATGACGGCGGCACCCGCGATGCCGTAGCCCTCGTAGCGGATTTCTTCGTAGCTCACGCCTTCGAGGTCGCCGGTGCCGCGCTTGATGGCGCGCTCGATGTTGTCCTTGGGCATGTTCTCGTCCTGTGCCTTGTCGATCGCAAGCCGCAGTCGAGGATTGGAGTTGGGATCGGCGCCGCCCAGTTTCGCCGCAACGGTGATTTCCTTGATGAGACGGGTGAACACCTTGCCGCGCTTTGCGTCCTGCGCGGCTTTCTTGTGCTTGATGTTCGCCCACTTGCTGTGACCGGCCATAATTCCTTATTCCAAAACGATTCCCCGGGTAAGAGCGCCAAGCCCTCGCTACCCGGTTGATATAATGAAAATCTTAGCATGGGGAGAGCAATGTCAGAACCGATCCTGATCGGCAAGTCCGAACACGAGCTGTATTTGCTGCCGGCGCTGGCCAACCGGCATGGCCTGATCGCGGGCGCCACCGGCACCGGCAAGACGGTGACGCTGCAGCGCCTGGCCGAGGGGTTCAGCGCGATCGGCGTGCCGGTGTTCGTGGCCGACGTGAAGGGCGATCTCTCCGGCATCAGCCAGGCGGGCAAGCCGGTCCCGAAGATCGCCGAGCGCGTGGCGCAGCTCGGCCTGGACCCGTTTCCGTATCGCGCCTGCCCGGTCGTATTCTGGGATGTGTTCGGCGCGCAAGGGCTACCGGTACGCGCGACTGTCTCGGAAATGGGGCCGTTGCTCATGGCCCGCATGCTCAATCTGAACGCGACCCAGCAGGGCGTGCTGACCGCGGTATTCAAGATTGCCGACGATTCCGGCTTGCTGCTGCTCGACCTGAAGGACTTGCGCGCCATGCTCACGTTCGCGGGCGACAATGCGGCGCAGTTCAAGACCCGTTACGGCAACATCTCGACCGCCCGCGTCGGCGCCATCCAGCGCGGTTTGCTCGAGCTCGAGCACCAGGGCGGCGAGGCGTTCTTCGGCGAACCGGCGCTCGACATCGCGGACCTGATGCAGACCGACCCCGACGGACGCGGCATCGTCAACGTCCTGGTCGCCGACAAGCTCATCAACGCGCCCAAGGTCTACGGCGTGTTCCTGCTGTGGCTGCTCTCGGAGCTGTTCGAGAACCTGCCCGAGGTGGGCGACCCGGATAAGCCCGAGCTCGTGTTCTTCTTCGACGAAGCCCACCTGCTATTCGACGATGCGCCGCAGGCGCTGCAGGACAAGATCGAGCAACTCGTTCGGCTCATCCGCTCCAAAGGTGTGGGCGTCTATTTCGTCACGCAGAATCCGCTCGACGTCCCGGAGACGGTGCTGGGGCAGCTCGGCAACCGGGTGCAGCATGCGTTGCGTGCCTTCACCCCGCGCGACGAGAAGGCGGTGAAGACGGCCGCGAGCACCCTGCGGCGCAATCCCAAACTCGATGTCGAGCGTGCCATCACCGAGCTCGCGGTGGGCGAAGCACTGGTTTCCCTGCTGGACGAGAAAGGACGGCCGCAAGTGGTGGAGCGTGCACTGATCGCCCCGCCGGGCAGCCGTATCGGCCCGGCCATGGCGCAGGAGCGCTCCACGACTCTGGCCGCCTCGCCGATCCGCGCGCACTACGCGCAAAGCCTCGACCGCGAGTCCGCGTACGAGCGGCTCAATGCACGCCAACCTGCCACCGCGCCGAAGACCGAAGCGCAAACCCAAACCGAAGAATCCGGCGGCGGCTCGCTGCTCGATCAGTTGGGTGGAATCTTCGGTGGCGGCAGCGAGAGCACCCGCCCCACCCGTTCCAGCGGCCGCTCGCGCGAAGGCGTGCTCGAAGCGGCGGCCAAGAGCGCCGCCCGGGCAATGGGCTCCGAGATGGGCCGCCAGATCCTGCGTGGCGTGCTGGGCTCCATCCTGGGCGGCAGCCGCCGGCGCCGTTGAGCGCCCCGGACGCGCGCCGCGCGGCACGCCACCTCTGGATCGGGATTGCGCTGGTCCTGGCCGCCTCGGTCGGCTTTTCGGCGCGCGGCGTGCTGGTAAAGCTCGCGTATCCCTACGGGGTGGACGCGGTCACCTTGATGACGTTGCGCATGATCTTCGCCCTGCCCTTCTTCGTCCTGATGGCGATACTGGCCGGGCCACCGCCGACGCCGATGCGCCGCGCCGATCTGGCCATGCTGATTGGCCTGGGTTTCATCGGCTACTACTTGTCGAGCTATCTCTCATTCCTGGGCCTCATCTACGTGCCGGCGAGTCTCGAGCGTTTGCTGCTCTATCTGACGCCCACGCTGGTAGTTCTGATGTTGACCCTGGTCTTCAAGCAGCGGGTGCGCCGGCATCACGTCGTCGCGCTGGCGATGACCTACGGCGGCATCATGTTGGTGATGGGGAACAGCCTGGTACTGGCGCAGGAGCCGCAGCCGCTGCTGATCGGCGGCGCGCTCGTGTTCTGCAGCGCGCTCACGTATGCCGCCTACCTGATCGGCAGCGGTACGATCATCCCCCGGCTCGGATCGCTGCGCTTCACGGCCTACGCTTCGGGCACCGCGTGCCTGTTCGTGATCGCCCAGTTCACGCTCACGCGCGAGCTTGCGGCACTCGATCTGCCGCTGGCGGTATATCTCTATGGACTTGCGATGGCGGTCGTATGCACCGTATTGCCGACCTGGATGATGGCCGAAGGCATCGGGCGCATCGGCGCGAGCCAGGCGGCGATCGTGAGCTCCATCGGGCCGGTGTCGACGATCGTGCTGGCTGCCCTCGTCCTGCACGAGCCGATCACCATCGTGCAGGTGTGCGGGGCTGCGCTGGTGCTCGCGGGCGTATGGCTGGTCGGCGCCAGGCGCGAACCGGCGCCGGCCTCGGCCCCGAAGACGGCTTAGGCGGCTATCCCGGCCGGCCTGGCGAAATATCGGGCTAGCTGCCGCGCCGGGCGGGTGTCTTGGCAGCCGGCTGGCCGGCGCCCTTCTTCGCCTTGTGCGGGCGGCTCTTGCCGTAACTGCCTTTGAAGATCTTGCCCTTGCGGGTGCGTGCGTCGCCTCGTCCCATGTCCACTCCAGCTATGTCGGTGTCGCGCACGCTCGGTGCCGCGTGCAGCCGGCCGATGATAGGCACCTTGCCGGCAAATGTCATCTCTGCTCTGCCGGCTCGCGCTCGGCACCGCGGTTCACGCTCCGAGGTGTTCGACCTGGAAGCCGCGCACGTCGGGATCGCGAATGCCGAGAAAGATCGGCGCGGCGTCGCGGCGATGGATGTTGATCTTGGCGTTGAACATGCGCCGCAGGACGCCGTGCTTGTCGAGCGCCGCATAACGCGATATGCCGAACGAATCGCCCGCGTGTCGCGGCCCGGTGACGTAGCAGCGGATCTCGCGCACCACTTCGCCTGCCATGCGCAGCCCCGCCAGGTCGTGCACTTCCTGTTGCATGCGCTGAACGAAATCCGGAGCGGCCGGCAGCGTTGGCGAAACGTCCGCGAACGCAGGCATTGCCGCGAAGTCGCCGATCAGGATCTGCCCCGGCATGGCGTTTTCGAGCATGCGCGCAAGGTCGATGGTGACCTGGCCGACGAGGTAGCTTGCGGCCGAAGGCGCCAGGCCCTCCGGCTGAAAGAACTCGTAGTGCGCGCCGGCGTGAAACGCACAGCGAAGGTGCGGAACCACGCGCGTGCGCGCCTTGGCGCGCGCAATCGCATTGTCGGCGAGTAGCAGCAACATGAGCTTGTACAGCGTCACGTTGGCCTGGGCGTCGGCCGTCCGGTTCCAGATGTAGAAGCCGTCGCCGGTGGGGCTGCGTGCGAAGCGCGCGCGCACGCTGCGAGTGGCGAGCTTGTCGTAGGCCGAGTTGATCGAATACGACAGGCTGTTGAGCAATGTCGCCTGCTCGATCGGCGTGTAAGTCGAAAAGGCGACGATATCGAGCAGCATGACGGCGCGGTTGAGGAACAACGACACGCTGTAGCGCCGCACCAGCGTATCGACCAGCTCGGCGTCCAGGTCGGCAACCGGATCGAACGGCAGTGTTCGGATGACGGGCTCCACCCCGAGCTTCGCGGCAACTGTGGCGAAATGCCGTGCGGCTGCCTGCTTGGGCCCCGACACCAGAGCGTCGATGAAGGCGCCGGGATCGGTTTCGCCGGCGATCGGCCGCACGCCACCGACGTACTCGGCCAAAGCGAAGTGCGGAAACTGCAGCAACGAAATCTGCCGGCCTTCGGCTGTCCACAGCACGACGACCTGCTCGCCGAGGCGCCAGCATTCGTACAGCAGATCGTCCAGCCGCGCGATGCGCTCGCGCGCATCGGCTGCGCCCGCTCCGGCAGGCACTGCATGGCCGAACAGCGCCTCCTGCCATGACTCGCGGCGAACCATCGCTGCATCCAAGTGCTAGCCGCCGGGAAGAGCCTGAGAACCGTCATTGCCGCGTAATCGGCAATCCAGGATCGCCCGATTTCCCTGGACTCCCGCGTACGCGGGAATGACGTGCAGGAGGTTCATCGTGATTTCCCTAGACGTTGAAGCGGAAGTGTACGACGTCACCGTCGCGAACGATGTAGTCCTTGCCTTCCAGGCGCATCTTGCCCGCCTCCTTGGCGCCCTGCTCGCCGTTGCAGGCGATGTAGTCGTCGTAACCGATCACCTCGGCGCGGATGAAGCCGTGCTCGAAGTCGGTATGGATGACGCCGGCCGTCTGGGGCGCGGTTGCACCGATCGGAGCTGTCCAGGCCTTGGCCTCCTTGGGTCCCGCGGTAAAGAACGTCTGCAGGCGCAGCAACGCATAGGCTGCGCGCACGAGCCGATCGAGTCCCGGCTCCTGCAAGCCGAGATCGGCGAGGAAAGCCCGCTTGTCGTCGTCCGACATCTCGGCGATCTCGGCTTCCAGCGACGCGCACACCGGCAGCACCGGCGCGCCTTCGGCCCGAGCAAATTCCCCAACGCGCTCCAGCAGCGCATTGTCGGAGAAGCCGTGCTCGTCGACGTTCGCCACGTAGATGGTCGGTTTCATGGTGAGCAGGCAGAGCGGTTGCACGAGCTTTACTTCCGCGGCGTCGAGTGCGAGGCTGCGCGCAGGCTTGCCGGCGTCGAGATGCGCGCGCACGCGCTCCAGCAGCGTCGCCATCCGGACGGCCTCCTTGTCGCCGGACTTCGAGCGGCCGATCACGCGCGCGAGCGCCTTTTCCACCGTCGCGAGATCCGCCAATCCGAGCTCGGTGTGGATCACCTCGATGTCCGAGACCGGATCGATCTTGCCCGCGACGTGCACGACATTGTCGTCGGCGAAGCAGCGCACCACGTGCGCGATGCCGTCGGTCTCCCGAATGTGGGCGAGAAACTGGTTGCCCAATCCCTCGCCTTGGGAGGCGCCGGCGACCAGCCCGGCGATGTCGACGAATTGCGTGATCGCGGGCACCACCTTTTCGGGCCGCACGATCGCCGCGATTCGGTCGAGCCGCGGATCGGGCACTTCCACCATGCCGACGTTCGGCTCGATGGTGCAGAACGGGTAGTTCTCCGCCGCGATGCCCGCCTTGGTGAGCGCATTGAACAACGTCGACTTGCCGACGTTGGGCAGGCCGACGATGCCGCACTTCATCATGTCTTCGCTTCCTTCGTATGCAGCTTGAGCATCGCTGCTTCCATGTTCGCCTCGGCCATCAGGGGCCACAGCTCGAGGCTGCGCGCGATCGCGGCGTCGATTGGATCGCGCTCCTCCGCCCGCGGCGGGCAGAGCACGTAGTCGATGACCGCATCGCGCACGCCCGGATGGCCGATGCCGATGCGCAATCGCCAGAAGTCCTTGCTGCCCAGGCACGCCGCGACATCGGTGATGCCGTTGTGGCCGCCGCTGCCGCCGCCCTTCTTCAGCCTGGCCGTGCCCGGCGGAAGATCGAGCTCGTCGTGCACGACGAGGATTTCGTGCGGCGCGATCCGATAGAAATTCGCCAGGGCCGCAACCGCGCGTCCGCTATGATTCATGAAGGTCTCCGGCATGAGCAGCCAGGCGGTTCCGCGCGGCGGGGCAAGCCGCCCGACACGGCCGTGGACTCGCGCCTCGGCGCGCAGCGCCACGTGCGCCGACTCGGCCAGCCGCTCGACCCACCAGAAGCCGGCGTTATGGCGCGTTGCCTGATACTTTCGCCCCGGATTGCCGAGGCCCGCGACGAGCTTCATGTGACGACCGTTTCGAGAGCACTGCCTGCGTGGCGTTGCCGGCCCAGCGCCAAACGGCTGCGCGGCGCGGCGGAACGAAAAAGCCCGTCATGCCGAGCGCGTGACGGGCTTGGGTCCCGCGCGCCGGCACATAGCCGGCGGCCGCATTCGAGCTTACTTGCCTGCTTCCTTCTTCTCGGCGGCGGCGTCGGGAGCAGCTGCGGCAGCCTCGGTACCCGCTGCGGCGACAGTTGCCTCGGCCGCGGTCTCTTCCGAAACCATTTCACGCGGCATCTGCACCGTGACCACCACGGGGTTATCGGTCTTCAGCCGCGGAACCAGCTCGACGCCTTTGGGCAAGCTCAACTCGGATACGTGCACCGCATCGCCCAGCTGCAATGCCGACAGATCGACTTCGACGAATTCGGGCAGGTCGTCCGGAAGACACTGGATGTCCAGGTCGTTCATGACGTGGCTCACAACGCCCCCCTCCTTGGCGCCCGGACAGGTTTCGGCGTGAACGAAATGCAGCGGCACTTTCATGTGGATCTTGCGATCGGCGGCGATGCGCTGGAAATCGACATGCAACACCTCCGTCTTCCACGGGTGCATCTGCACGTTGCGCAACAGCACCCGCTCGCGGCCGCCGTCGAGGTTCATGTCGAGGATCGAGGCGTGGAACGATTCCATCTTCAGATGCCGTGCCAGGGCATTGTGATCGACCTCGATCATCTGCGAATCTTTGCCCGCGCCGTAAACCACGCCCGGCACCTTGCCGGTACGGCGCATGCGCCGGCTCGGCCCCGTGCCGTTGCCGTTGCGGGGGAATGCGGTGAATTCGATTTTCATGCAGCGTCTCCGAAAGATATTTGTGCGCGTTGCGCCGCCGGCCTGGGAACGATCACTCGGCGAACAGCGAGCTGACTGAATTTTCGCTGCTGATGCGCAGCATCGTCTCGGCCAGCAGCTCGGCGATCCCGAGCGCGCGAATGCGCCCGCACGCCTGCGCGTTCTCGCTCAGTGGAATGGTGTCGCACACGACCAGTTCGTCCAGCACCGAGGCGCCGAGGCGCTCGACCGCCTGCCCCGACAGCACGGGGTGCGTGCAATACGCGACCACCCGTATGGCGCCCGATTCCTTCAATGCCCGCGCCGCCTCGCACAACGTATTGGCAGTGTCGACCATGTCATCGACGATGACGCAGGTGCGGCCTTCGACTTCGCCGATGATGTTCATCACCGTGGCGACGTTCGGCCGCGGGCGCCGCTTGTCGATGATGGCTAGATCGGCTTCCAGACGCTTGGCTGTCGCGCGTGCCCGCACCACGCCGCCCACGTCGGGCGAGACCACGACCAGGTCCTGATAGCCCTGCTTCCAAAGGTCGCCGAGCAGGATCGGCGTGGCATAGACGTTGTCGACCGGGATGTCGAAGAAACCCTGGATCTGGTCGGCGTGCAGGTCCATGGTGAGAACCCGGTCCACGCCCACGCTTTGCAGCATGTTGGCGACCACCTTGGCCGTGATCGGCACGCGGGCCGAGCGGGGACGCCGATCCTGGCGCGCGTAACCGTAGTAGGGAATCGCCGCGGTGACGCGGCCGGCCGACGAGCGCTTGAGCGCGTCGACCATGATCAGCAACTCCATCAGGTGATCGTTGGTGGGCGTGCAGGTCGATTGCAGCACGAATACGTCCTTGCCGCGTACGTTCTCCAGCAGCTCGACCATCACCTCGCCATCGGAGAACCGGCCGACACTCGCGCGTCCCAGCGGCAGGTTCAGCTCCCGCACCACTTGCTCGGCCAGGCGGGGGTTCGCGTTGCCCGTGAACACCATCATGCGGTCGTAGATGCTGCCCACGACGTCGCGGAACTGCGCACTCGATAAAAGATTGCTTCCCACGGCGCTCTCTTCAGTGTCTATCCGGCGATGGAGCCATATGCAGGCCGAACCGCAGCCTCGGCTGGGCTGGGGAGGAAGGATTCGAACCTTCGCATGCCGGAATCAAAATCCGGTGCCTTAACCAGCTTGGCGACTCCCCAAAGTCATGCCGCGCAGCGGATGGTGATCCGATCCCTGCGCGACGAATCCTTGCATGTGCGGCGGACGTGCGGCAAAGACCTGATGCGCCTTTTGTTCGTCTTCGAAGGAAGCGAATACGCATGCACCGCTTCCCGTAAGCCGCGCGGGCGCCTGCCGCCTGAGCCAGTCCAGATAGTCCCGTATCGCAGGGTACAGACGACAGACGACGGGCTCCAAGTCGTTGCGAACGCCCCCTGCGAAAAAGGCCGACATTTTGATTCGATTCGAGTTCCGTGTCAATTCAGCGTCATTGAAAACGGCCGTCGTCGACACCGAAACCGGCGGCACGAGCACCACGTACCAGGCCCCCGGCAATGCGATCGGCGTCAAGCGCTCGCCGATGCCCTCGCCCCATGCGCTTTCGCCGAATACGAACACCGGCACGTCGGCACCGAGCTCGAGCGCGATCGCCATCAGTTGGCCGCGCGTGAGATCGAGTCCCCAAAGGCGATTGAGCACGATCAAGACGGTGGCCGCATCCGAGCTGCCTCCACCCAATCCCCCGCCCAACGGCAGGCGCTTGTCGAGGCGGATCTCGGCCCCCAAGTGCGTTCCGGTGCGGCCGCGCAGCAGCCGCGCGGCGCGAACGCAAAGATCGGTTTCGGCGGGCAGACCGGCGACGGCATTGGAGCGCACGATGTCGCCGTCTGCGCGCACACGGATATCGAGCCGATCGCCGGCGTCGAGAAACCGGAACACGGTCTGCAGCTCGTGGTAGCCGTCGGCGCGACGCCCGAGCACATGCAAAAAGAGATTGAGCTTGGCGGGCGCGGGGTAGCCGGTACAAGAAAACTCGGATGCCATCGGCTGCGCGTCGGCGTACGGGAGTGGGCGCGCGCTAGCGAACGCCAGCAGGGATTGCAGCGCGATCGAGCCAGTCGACCACGAACCGGATCTCGACCTCGTCCTTGCTGAGCTCGATACGCCCCGGCCGCGGCGCCGATCCTTCGTCGCCCAAGGCCACCCAGCGCACCGACCAGCCGTCGCGCGTTGCCCGCACGATGCGGCCGCTGGGGTCGCGCTCGGCCGTCGCGGCCGCGTCCTGAGGCACCTTGCCGAGCACGTAGTAGCTCAGATCGGCGAGCGGCAGGCTCCAGCCCAGCCCCTCGCGCGTCAATGCTTCGATGCTGCTGGCGCGGTACTCCTGCTGATCGGTCGTGGTGAGTATTGCGCCCGTATCATCGCGCACGATGTGCGCCGCGGTCTGTCCGAACGGACCGCCCAGCCAGACTTCGTCGCGCTCGGCCGCATGGCGCCAGCGCAACGATCCGGAAAACGCCCGCGGCCCGTAGCGCACATAGACCCGGCCCTGTGCTTCGAAGACTTCGGCGACCCCGCTATCGCCCGCTGCCATCCACGGCAGCTGCGCGCATCCGCTCATGCCTACGAAGAGCGCGAGCACGACGCTGATGCCCGCAGGCCTGCGCAAAAACGAATTCACTGTGCGTACTTCTTGATGACCGCCTGCAAGGTCGCGTTGCCTGGATGATCCTTCAGCGTGCCCTGCCACACGCGCCGCGCCTCGTCGTGCCGGCCCTGCACCCACAGCACTTCACCGAGATGCGCCGCGATCTCGGGATCGGGCCTCACCTTGAACGCCTTTTCCAGGTAGGCGCGGCCCTCGTCCATTCGGCCCATTCGATACAGCACCCAGCCCATGCTGTCCTGGATGAAAGGATCCTCGGGCGAGAGCTTCAACGCGTGCGCGATCAGATCGTGCGCCTCCTGCAACCGGTCGGTGCGATCGGCGAGCGTGTAACCGAGCGCGTTGTACGCATGCGCATGGTCGGGACGCAGCTCGATGAGCTTCCTCAGGTTCGCCTCGAGCACATCCAGGCGATCGACCTTCTCGGCGGCCATCGCATGGTCGTACAGCAGGTCGGGCACGTTCGGCATTTTTGCCAGCGCCTGCTCGAGCAGGTCGAAAGCCTCCTTGTAGGCCCCGGCTTCGCGCAGGATCGCGGCTTCGGCTTGCGTCAGGTGCACCCGCTGTTGCAGGGTCTGCGGCTGGATCGAATGCAGCAGCGCGCGTGCTTCCTCGAGCTTGCCTTGCTTGGTCAGGATGCCGGCGATGCGACCCTGGGCGGGAATGTATTGCTCGCCGCCCGTGATCTCCCGGTACCAGCGCAGCGCATCGTCGAGCTGCTTGCGCTCTTCGCTCACCTGTCCCAGGTAGAAGCGCACGGTGTCGGCGCCGTTCGCATTCAACGCGAGCGCCCGCTTCAGTTGCTGCTCCGCGAACGTCCAGTCGGCGATCTGCACGCCGAGCAATCCGGCGGTGAGCGCGACGTCGGGATTGCGCGGATGCGCGCTCACCAGGGCGTCGATCTCCCGGCGCGCCTCGTCGGTCCGGCGCTCGGCCGCGAACATGCGCGCGAGGTTCACGCGAACGTCCTTCGCCCCCGGGTGCGCCTTCAGGTACTCGCGCGAGAACTCGATCGATTCGGCGGGCGAGCGTCGCTGCAGCATCTGCGCCTGGAACAGCGCCGCGAGCTCCCAATCGGGGCGCAGCTGCAATGCCTCCTTCGCAGCGGCCAATGCGGCATCGGGCTGGTTCGCATGCCAGGACGCCTGCGCGGCCGCCAGGTGCGCTTCGGGCAGTTTGGGATAGAGCTGCGCAAGCTCGTGCACCAGCTTGGCGACGGCCGCCTTGTCGGTATGGCGCGCGAGCATCGTGTTCATCTGCAAGAACACCTGCGCCGTGCGCTCGGGATCGGAAGCGAGCAGCATCTCCAGGTGCGGGCGCACGTCCTGCAATGCGCCGCTGCCGATCAGGATCGAGGCGAGCGTCTGGCGTGCGGGGACGGAATCGGGCTCGGCCTGCAACCAGATCGTGGCCGCCTCCACCGCGAGCGCGGCCTGACGTGCGTAGACGGCGATATCGGTTGCACGGCGGGCGATGCGCGGATCTCGGGTCTTGCGCGCGAGATCGACATACGCGCGCGCCGCGAGGTTGTATTCTTTGCGATGGATCGCCATCTCGGCGATCAGATACTCGTAGAGGACCTCCGGCGTGAGGTCCTGCGGCGGCAGCTGCGGCGCGGGTTTCGCGCTTGCCGCCGGCTCCTTGGGCTTGGCCGCCTGCGGCTCGCCCTCGACCGGCACTTGCGCGCAACTCGCCAGCAACGCCACGAGGCCCGCGGCCAGCGCGCGGTGAAGGGCTGGGAACGAAGTCATATCTTCAATGTTTCCGACAGTTTAGGTATATTCGCCTGGTTCAACAAGCGCGCCCTTGGAGGATTGGGTCATCGAGTCCAGCGTAGTGACCACGGTCAGCGCCCGGCAGCTGTCGCGACAATTCGGGGCGCATGCGGCGGTTCGCGACATCGATTTGACCTTGCGCTGTGGTGAAGTTCTAGGACTGCTCGGGCCCAACGGCGCGGGCAAGACCACCACCATGCAGATGCTGACCGGCAATCTCGCACCGAGCGCGGGCAGCATTTCCATCTGCGGTATCGACCTCGTCGACAAGCCGGTCGAAGCGAAACGTCACATCGGTTACCTTCCCGAACATCCGCCGCTCTATCGTGAGTTGACCGTGGACGAGTTTCTGCGCCTCGCCGCTCGTCTGCACGGCATGCCGCGCTCACGCTTGCCACAAGCGCTCGCAAGCGCCAAAGCGCGCTGCGGTTTGAGCGACACGGGCAAGCGACTGCTGGGCTCGCTTTCCAAGGGCTATCAGCAGCGGGTCGGCATCGCCCAGGCGATTATCCACGACCCCGATGTGGTGGTGCTCGACGAACCGACCGTGGGTCTCGATCCCATCCAGATCCGCGACATTCGCGCACTGATCCGCGAGCTGCGCGAAAACCGGTCGGTGATTCTCTCCACGCATATTTTGCCTGAGGTCGAATCGGTTTGCGACCGGGTCGAGATCATGCACCTGGGCCGCGTGGTGTTCAGCGACACCATCGGCGGGCTCGGCCGGTTCAATCGCGGGCTCGCGCTGCACGCCGCGTTCCGGCATCCGCCGCAAGCCGCGGAGCTGGCGGCACTACCCGGCGTGACGAGTGTCGAAGCCGTGGACGAGCAGCAATTCGTGCTGGGACGCGATCCACAGCTCGATCCGACCGAACCGCTGGTCGAACGCTCGGTGCAAGCGGGCTGGGGGCTCTACCAATTGGGTCCGGCGCACAGCCGCCTCGAAGACGTCTTCGTTCAGCTCACCCGCGACGAGCCGGTCGCATGATTCTCACGCTGGCCAGCAAGGAGTTGCGCAGCCTCTTCTCTTCGCCGCTCGCGTGGATCGTGCTTGCGCTGCTGCAGCTCATTCTCGCATGGGTGTTCCTGATGCGGCTCGACTCGTTTCTCGAGCTGCAGCCGCGGCTCGCGCAGCTTGCCAACGCGCCGGGCGCGAGCGAGGTCGTGAGCGCGCCCTTGTTCTCCGCCGCTGCCGTGATCCTGATGATGGCCACGCCGATTTTCGGCATGCGCCTGATCGCCGAGGAGCGGCGCAACCGCACCATGCCGCTGCTCATGTCGGCGCCGATTTCGATGACGCAGATCGTGCTCGGCAAGTTTCTCGGCTTGTGCGCCTTTCTCATGCTGCCGGTCGCGATGGTGAGCGCGATGGGCGCGGCGCTGGCAGCCGGCGGCGAGATCGATCTGGGACTGCTCGCCTGCAATGCGCTCGGCCTGGCCTTGCTGCTCGCAACCTTCGCTGCCGTCGTACTGTTCGCCTCGAGCCTGACCAGTCAGCCGATCATCGCGGCGGTGCTCGGACTCGGGATGCTGCTCGCCTCCTGGCTTGCGAGCCTCGCCAATCCCGACTCGGCGGGCGCCGTGCAGCTGCTCTCCGTCACGCGCCGCTTCGAGGGCTTCAACGCCGGCCTGGTGGACAGCGCCGACCTGGCCTGGCACGCGATCGCGATCGTTCTGTTTCTGCTGCTCACGATCCGCCGCCTCGATCGCGATCGCCTGGTTGGGTTCGGCGCATGAGATCGCAGCGCACGATGCGCATAGACCCGCGGCGCAAGATGCGCATTGGCCCCGCGGCGCAAGATGCGCATT
>WHTS01000026.1:31367-40279 GCA_009377585.1 Betaproteobacteria bacterium | reverse complement strand
GCCCCGCGGCGCAAGATGCGCATTAGCCCCGCGGCGCAAGATGCGCATTAGCCCGCAGCGCAGGATGCAGCTGCGCATCGCGCTGCAAAACGGCGTGTTCGTGCTGCTGCTGGTTTCGCTCGCAGTCATTCTCGTTCTGCTCGCGCGCCACTATCACGTCGAGTGGGACCTGACCACGACCGGGCGCAATACGCTTTCGGCGGCCTCGATCGATACGCTCGCCAAGCTCGACGGCCCGGTTCGAGTGACCGCCTATGCGACCCCGCAGGATCCTCGGCTCGGCGATCTGCGCAAGCACATCCGCGACTTCATCGCCCGCTACCAGCGGGTGAAGCACGACGTCACGCTGGAGTTCATCGATCCGCGCGCCCAGCCCCAGGCGGCGGCGCAGGCCGGCGTGCAGGTCAACGGCGAGCTGGTGATCGAGTATGCGGGACGTAGCGAGCGGCTGGCGAATCTGTCGGAGCTCGGGCTCACCAACCTGCTCATCCGGCTCGCCCGCGCGCGAGAGCGCCTGGTGATGTGGCTGGAGGGTCACGGCGAGCGCAGCCTTGCAGGCGCGGCGAACCACGACCTGGGCGACTTCGGCAAGCAGCTGCGCAGCAAGGGCATCGAGCTCTCCAGCCTCAACCTCGCGATCGCACCCGACGTCCCCGCCAATGCGGCGCTGCTGGTGATCGCCAGCCCGCAAACGGATATCACCGCGGCCGAGCTGGAAAAACTGCTGCGCTACATCGAACGCGGCGGCAATCTGCTCTGGCTGATCGACCAGGAGCCGCTGCATGGGTTGGAGCCGATCGCGGAACGACTCGGACTCGTGCTCTCGCCCGGCATCGTGGTCGATCCGGACGCGATCGAGCGCGGTGGCCGGCCCGTCATGGCGGTCGCCACGCCCGGGGGCTATAGTGCGCACCCGATCGTACGGACTTTCCGACTCAACACGCTGTTTCCGTTTGCACGCACCATCGCAGCGAATCCGGCGGAAGGCTGGACCACCTCCGCGCTGATCGAGGTCGCACCGCGCGGCTGGATCGAAACCGGCGATCCAGGCGGCCGAATCGTGTTCGATACCGGGCTCGACAGGCCTGGCCCGGCGAACATCGCGATCGCGCTGGAACGCCTGAAAGAAGAGAAGAACCAGCGCATCGTGGCCGTCGGCAGCGCGCATTTCCTCGCCAATACCTACCTGGGCAACGGCGGCAACCTCGACCTGGGCGTGAACATCGTGAACTGGCTCACCGGCGACGATCGGCTGATCGCGATCCAGCCGCGCAGCGCGCCCGACGTGAGCCTGACGCTTTCAAGGAGCTGGCTGGCCGCGCTCGTCATCGTCTTCCTGATCGCGGCGCCACTCGGGCTCATCGCGGCAGGTGCCTGGATCTGGTGGCGGCGGCGAGCCGCCTGACGGAAATCGCGTGCGCGCCAATCCCCGCTCGCTCCTCAATATCGCCTTGCTGGTCCTGGTCGCAGTGGCCGGCGCGATTCTGTACTTCAGGCCGGAACCGAAGCCGGACGAACGCTACGCCATCCTGCCCACGGCGCTCGAGAGCGTTCGCCGGATCGAGCTCGAGCGCGCACGCGGCATGCGGATCGTGCTCACGCGCGAGAGCGGGCAATGGCGCATGCAAGCGCCCGTGCCGGGGCGGCTGGAGGCCATCGCGCTGGCCCGCGTTCTCGACATCGGCCGGGCCCGAACGACCCAGCGCATGCCGGCGTCCGATCTCAGTCGCTTCGAGCTCGATGAGCCCTGGGCGCGCGTTCGATTCGACAGTCATGTCATCGAATTCGGCATGAGCAATCCGCTCACCCAGGAGCTCTATGTGCGCAGCGGCGAGCACGTGTACGCGCTGCCGGCACGGTATTCGGCCAACATACCGGGGGATGCCTCGAAGCTGCTGGCGCATCGCCTGTTCGACCCCGGCGAGCAACCGGTCGCGTTTCGCCTCGAGCGCTTCAGCGTGCGCGAGGAGGGCGGCCGCTGGCGGCTCGATCCGGGCGGCGAAGCGGCTTCGCAGGACGATCTGCTGCGCTGGGTCGATCATTGGCGCCTGGCAAGCAGCATCATCACCCAACCGCAAACGGATGCGCGCGCGCGCGGCTCGATCGAGGTCGATCTGCGCGATGGCCGCACCATCCGCTTTCGCGTCACGGCCACGACTCCGGATTTGGTGCTACGGCGCGAAGACGAGCGGCTCGAGTACCATTTCCCGTCGCGGCTCGCCGGCGTGCTGCTCGCCTCGCCCGAGGCTCTTGCGGACAAGAAACCTCAGACTTAGATGCCCGAGCTGCCCGAAGTGGAGACGACGCGCCGCGGCCTGGCGCCGCATCTGGTCGGACGGCGCATCGTCGCGGTCACGGTCCGCGATGGCCGCTTGCGCTGGCCGATCGCCGCGGATCTTGCCGCAGCCATTACCGGCCAGCGCATTCGCGATCTTCGCCGTCGCGCCAAGTACCTCATCATCGAGCTGGAGCGCGACGCCCTGATCGTGCACCTGGGCATGTCGGGCGCGCTCGGCATCGTGGCCGCGCATGCGCCCGCCGGCAAGCACGATCACTTCGAGCTCGCGCTCGATGCGGGTCATGCCCTGCGCCTGACCGACCCGCGCCGCTTCGGCTCGATCCATCGCGTGCACGGCGAGCCCGAGGCGCATGCGCTGCTGGCGAATCTCGGCCCCGAACCGTTGTCGGCCGAGTTCGAGCCGCAGCGGCTGCATCGCCTCACGCGCGGGCGGCGCGCGAGCATCAAGGAAACGTTGATGAACAGCCGCGTCGTCGCCGGCGTCGGCAACATCTACGCCAACGAGGCGCTGTTCCGCGCCCGCATCCACCCGCGCACGCCGGCGGGGAAGATCAGTCTCAAGCGCTACGCGATGCTGGTGCCGTCGGTGCAGGCGACGCTGCGCGAGGCAATCGAAGCGGGCGGCAGCAGCCTGCGCGACTGGCGTCATGCCGACGGCAGCCTGGGCTACTTCCAGCAACGCTATTTCGTGTACGACCGGGAGGGCGAGGCGTGCCGTGCGTGCGCTGCCCCGATCCGGGCGATTCGCCAGGGCCAGCGCGCGACGTATTACTGCCCGCGCTGCCAGCGACGCTGAAGATCAGTTGCCGCCCGCGTGAGTTTCGAGCGGCGGAGCGGCTCCGTCACCATCGGCCCCGGTCTTTCCGGTCAGCCGCAGATACCTGGCGAACAAGGTCTCACGGCTTTCCACATAGTCCGGGTGCAGCGGAATGCAATCGACCGGACAGAGCTTCCGGCACTGCGGCTCGGCATGATGACCGACGCATTCGGTGCAGCGCGCGGGATCGATCTGGTAGATCTCCTCGCCCTGGGAGATCGCGTCGTTCGGGCACTCGGGCTCGCACACGTCGCAATTGATGCACTCGTCGGTGATCATCAACGCCATGATCGCTGCCCTAATGAGCCGCCTTCGCCTTCAAACGCGCCACCACCGAGGGATGCGCGAACTTGCTCACATCGCCGCCGAGCAGCGCGATCTCGCGCACCAGCGTGGCCGAGATAAACAGATACTGCTCCGAAGGCGTGAGGAACAGCGTTTCGATCTCGGGATGGAGGTTGCGGTTCATGCCGGCCAGCTGAAACTCGTATTCGAAGTCCGACACCGCGCGCAGCCCCCGCATGATGACGCTGGCACCTTGCGCGCGTGCGAAGTCGATCAACAGCCCAGAGAATCGCATGACGCGCACGTTGGCATAGGGCTTAAGCACCTCGCGCGCGATCTCGACCCGTTCATCGGGCGTGAAGCAGGGCCGCTTGGCGTGGCTGTCGGCCACCGCGACCACGATCTCGTCGAACAGCCGCGCGGCGCGGCGCACGAGATCCTCGTGACCGAGCGTGAAAGGATCGAACGTTCCGGGGTAGATGACTTTATTGGTCGCCATGGCTGAACAGTTGATGGGTGACTTGCCCGGCGCGACCCTGCCGATGCAGCCGGAAGGCGCCATCGAGGTCCACACCCCGGCTGCTCTCTACGTAGACCATGCCGCCAGGGCGGGTAAGCCGCGGCAGCGCCGTTGCGAGACGCGCAAGCAGTCCGCTATCGAAAGGCGGATCGAGAAATACGATGTCGAATGCTCGACCGGCGTCGCGTACGAATTCTAGCGCATCGGCTCGATGCAGTTCCACGACCGGATGGCAACCCAGCAAGGCGGCGTTGCGTTCGAGCGCCCGCCACGTTACCGCATCGCTTTCGACCATCACCACCCGGTGCGCACCCCGCGAGACGGCCTCGAAGCCCAGTGCACCGCTGCCGGCGAACAGATCCAGGCACTCGCGCCCGCTCAAATCCTGACCCAGCCAGTTGAACAGGGTTTCGCGCACCCGGTCCGGCGTCGGCCGCAGCCCCGGACGCGCGGGGAAATGCAGGATGCGGCTGCGGTGAGCGCCCCCGACGATGCGCACGCGATTGGCGTTCAACGGTCCGCGGCGGCCGCGACCCCTCCGCCGACCACGATGGTGACAAGCTTCGACGGATCGATGTGGCGCGAAAATGCCGCCTTGATATCGGCCACAGTGACCTTGCGGATATTGGGAACGAAATCTTCCAGGTAGGAGAGCGGCATGTTGTAGAAGCCGATCATCGCCAGATACCCGTGGATCTTGCGATTGGAATCGATGCGCAAGGGGAAGCCGCCGATCAGGTTACTCTTCGCGTCCTCGAGCTCTTGATCGGTGGGCCCCTTGGCGACGAAAGCGCGCAAGGTCTGCGTCACCACGTCGATCGCAGCCTTGGCCTGATCGCCGCGCGTCTGCAGCCCGATCTGGAACGGTCCTTCGCGCAATAGCGGCACAAAATAGCTGTACACGCTGTAGGCGAGCCCGCGCTTGGAGCGCACCTCCTCGGTGAGACGAGATTCGAAGCCGCCGCCACCCAGAATGTAGTTGCCGACGAAGAGCGCGAAATAGTCGGGATCGCCGCGGCGAATGCCCGGCGCACCGATCAGGATATGCGCCTGCGACGCGGGATGCGCGATATTGGTGGCGACGGCTTGCGCCAGCTCGTCGACTGGCGGAATGCTGATCGGCTCGGGGCCGGCGCGCGGCAAATCCGCAGTAAGGCCTTCGGCGATCTTCTCCGCCTCGTCTCGGCTCACGTCGCCCATGATGGCGACGACGGCGCGGCTGGCCACGTAATGGCTGCGATAGAAGCCGACCAGTTCGTCGCGCGTCAGTGTCTTCACGGTTTCGACTTCGCCCGAGCCACGCAAGCCGTAGGGATGGTCCACGAATACGGCGCGGCTGAAGGCGCGATTGGCGAGCGTGTCGGGCTTGGTGTCGGCCTCCTTCAAGCCGGCGATCGCGCGCGCGCGCTCCCGGGCCAACACGTCTTGCGGGAACTCGGGTTGCAGCAGCACCTTCGCCATCACTTCCAGGGCGGGGTCGCGCTCGGCTGGATTGGAAAGTGTGCGCAGGTACACGCCGGCCCGGTCGGAATCGAATCGTCCGCCGAGATTGGC
This sequence comes from Betaproteobacteria bacterium, assembly GCA_009377585.1. Taxonomy (NCBI): domain Bacteria; kingdom Pseudomonadati; phylum Pseudomonadota; class Betaproteobacteria; species Betaproteobacteria bacterium. The sequence goes on along the minus strand of WHTS01000026.1, from coordinate 34,804 downwards.
GCCGACATCGGCGATGCGCCGGGCGATCTCGTTCTCGCTCAATCCGCCGGCGCCGAGCCGCAACAGTTGCTGCGTGAATGCCGCGCGGCCGGCTTTATCCTTCGTGTCGTAGCCCGAGCCCGCCGGGAAGTCCACGCTCACGTCCAGCATGGGCAGGTCGTGATTCTCGACGAACAGCACGCGTGCCCCGGAGGATGTCTTCCAATCCTGGATCGGGAGCAGCGCATGCGCGCTGCCGCTCGCAATCGTCAGGACGGCGAGAAGCGCGAAGATGAACGCCTTCAAAGCGCGGGTGCTCAATGGCGCAACCCTGCCGGAGGCCGCGCCGGCCGCTCGCCCGAGAGCGGCTGCGGTCGCAATACCGCCACCGTCAACGCATCGTCGTCGTTGAAGTAGCGTTGCGCCACCTCCTGGACCTGCTCGGCAGTCACGGCGCGCAGCCGTTCGACCTGCAGGTCGATCAGCCGGTGCGACAAGCCGATCGCCTCCAGCGCGCCGATCTGGCGTGCCTGTGCGGACATCGAATCGCGCGCATAGACTTGAGCGGCCACCACTTGCGCCTTCACCCGGGCAAGCTCGTCTTCGCGCACGCCTTCGGTGGCGATGCGGCGCACCTCGGCCTTCAACGCCTGCTCGAGCTCCTCCACGGTCTTTCCCTCCGATGGGGTTCCCGACAGCAGGAACATCCCGGGCCCGCGCCCGATGCCCTGGTAACCCGCGCCCGCGGCCGCCGCAAGCTGCGAGCCGCGCACCAACGTTGCCTGCAGCCGGGCGCCTTCGTGGCCGTCGAGCACGCCTTCCAGCACGTCGAGCGCGAACGGCTCCCACTGTGTCTTCGGATCTTCCAGCTTCGGCACGCGATAAGCCATCAGCAGGCTCGGCAGCTCGGACGGCGCCTTGATCGTGATGCGGCGCGGCCCCCTCTGCTCGGGCTCGACGAAGTTATCGCGTTCGGGCAGCTCGCGCGCCTCGATGCTGCCGAAATACTTGCGCGCCAGGTCATGCACTTCTTCCCCGCGCACATCGCCGACCACGACCAGGATGGCGTTGTTCGGCGTGTACCAATGCCGATACCATTCGCGCGCATCCTTCACCTCCATGTTCTTCAGGTCGTTCATCCAGCCGATCACGGGCTGGCGGTAAGGGTGCGAGAGCAGCGCGGTCGCCATGAGCCCTTCGTACATGAGCGAGTGCGGCCGGTCGTCGGTGCGCCAACGGCGCTCTTCCATCACCACGCGCAATTCCTTCTCGAACTCGTCCTTGCTCAGGATGAGATTGGTCATGCGGTCGGCTTCCATCTGCAGCGCGAGCGGCAGATGATCGCGATGCAGCGTCTGGAAGTAGGCGGTGTAGTCGCGGCTGGTGAACGCATTGTCGCGCCCGCCGGCGCGCGCGATGCGGCGCGAGAATTCGCCGTTGGGGATTTTCTCCGTGCCCTTGAACATCATGTGCTCGAGCACGTGCGCGACGCCGGTCGTGCCGTTCAACTCGTCGACGCTGCCGGCGACATACCACACCATCGACACCACGACCGGCGCGCGATGATCCTCGCGCACGAAGATTCGCATGCCGTTGTCGAGCCGATACTCGTGCACCGGCGGACTCGCTGCGACTGCGGATCGCGACGGCGCGAACGCGCCGAAGGCGAAGATGGTCAACCACAGAAGCGCGCAAACCCGCATGCTAGAATCAATCGCTCTCGGACTTTTCCTCTGACACTGTAGCATCATGTTCGGTTTCCTCAAATCGGAGCGCAAGGAATCCGACCGCAAGGACGAAGGCGGCTGGGCTTCGCGGTTGAAGCAGGGCCTGCAGCGCACCCGCGAGGTCCTCAATACCGATGTCACAGAGCTCTTCGCGCGCCATCCGAAGATCGACGAGGCACTGTACGAGGAACTGGAAACACTGCTCATCTCGGCCGATGTCGGTGTCGCGGCCACCGAGCACGTGATCGGGGCGCTGCGCAATCGCGCGAAACGCGATCGACTCGCCGATGCAGGCCAGCTGCGCACGGCACTGAAGGACGTGCTCCACGAGCTCATCGCGCCGCTCGAGGCGCCGCTCGAGGTCTCGGGCGAGAAGCCGTTCGTGATCATGATGGTGGGCGTGAACGGCACCGGCAAGACGACCTCCATCGGCAAGCTGGCGAAGCATTGTCAGATGAGCGGGCGCTCGGTGTTGCTCGCCGCCGGAGATACCTTCCGCGCGGCCGCACGCGAGCAGCTCGCGGTCTGGGGCGAGCGCAACAACGTCGCGGTGATCTCGCAGCGCGGCGGCGATTCCGCGGCGGTGATTTTCGATGCGGTGCAGGCGGCCCGGGCGCGCGGAAGCGACATCCTGATCGCGGATACCGCGGGCCGGCTGCCGACGCAGCTGCACCTCATGGACGAAATCCGCAAGGTCAAGCGCGTCATCGATCGGGCCCAGCCTGGCGCGCCGCACGAGATTCTGCTCGTGCTCGACGCCAACACCGGCCAGAACGCGCTCGCGCAAGTGAAGGCCTTCGACGAAGCGCTCGGCGTCACCGGGCTCATCATGACCAAGCTCGACGGAACGGCCAAGGGCGGGGTCATTGCCGCGATCGCCCATACCCGCTCGTCCCAGTCGAAGGACAAGCCCATTCCGCTTCGTTTCATCGGCGTCGGCGAAGGCATGGACGACCTGCAGCCGTTCGACGCGCGCGCTTTCGTCGACGCCTTGTTCGATTGAGGCCCCGCGACCTGCAGCCCCACCCGCAGCCCTCATACGCGCCGCGCGCGGCTTCCTCCGGCGCTGCCATGATCCGCTTCGACCGGGTCGACAAGCGCTACCCCGGCGGCATCGAGGCGTTGGCGCAGGTGAGCCTCGAAATCGGGCGCGGCGAGCTCGTGGTGCTGACCGGGCCGTCGGGCGCCGGTAAAAGCACGCTGCTCAACCTCATGGCCGCGATCGAGGCGCCGACCGCGGGGCGCATCGCCGTCAACGGCGAGGATCTGTCGCGGTTTCGCGCGCGTGCATTGCCGTATCTGCGGCGCCAATTCGGGCTCGTCTTCCAGGATCACAAGCTGCTGTACGACCGCAACGTGTTCGACAATGTCGCGCTGCCGTTGCGCATCGTCGGATTCGATGCGGCCGCCATTTCGAGCCGGGTCAGTGCCGCGCTCGACAAGGTGGGGCTGCTGAACCGCAGCCGCAGCCAGCCGATCGCGCTCTCGGGCGGCGAGCAACAGCGCCTGTGCATTGCGCGCGCGATCGTCCATCGGCCGGCGATCGTGCTCGCCGACGAGCCCACCGGCAACCTGGATCCCGATTACGCTGCCGCGATCGCCGATCTGCTGCAATCGCTCAATCGGGCCGGCGTGACGGTCGTCATCGCCACGCACGACCCGGCCATTTCCGGGCGCCTGCAGCCGCGGCGCATCGAGCTGCGCGCCGGTCGCCTGCACGAGGTAGCGGCG
>WHTS01000026.1:0-30973 GCA_009377585.1 Betaproteobacteria bacterium | reverse complement strand
GCGTGAAATCCTGGCTCGCTGCCCACCGCTATGCCGCTCGGCGGGCGCTCGCCCGCTATGCCCGGCGCCCGCTGGCGGCCTTGTTCGAATCGGGCGTGCTCGGGATCGCGCTGGCGCTGCCGCTCGCCTTCGTGCTCGCCGTGGAGAATGTCCGCAGTTTTGCTGCGCGCCATCCCGCCACGCCCGAAATGTCGATCTACCTCGCGCTCGATGCGGCTCCGGCGGAGATCGAGCAGGTGGCCGAGCGCCTGCATCGGATCGAAGGTGCGGACGTGCGTTTCATTTCGCGGGTGGAAGCTTCGAAGCGCTTGCGGCAATCGGCTGCGCTGGCCGATGTCCTCGACGCCCTGCCCGACAATCCGCTTCCCGACGCGTTCACGCTGCGCCTGGCCGCCCTGGACACGCGCCGCCTGGACGAGCTGCGCAGCGAGGTCGCGGGCTGGCCGCGAGTCGCCCGGGTGCAAGTCGACTCCGACTGGGCGCAAAAGCTGGATGCGCTGGTTCGCACCGGCTGGCTTGCCGCAGTCGGCCTGGGGGGGCTGCTCGGACTCGCCATGCTGGCGGTGACATTCAATACCGTGCGCTTGCAAATGTTGCAGCAGCAGGAGGAAATCGAGCTCTCCCGCCTGATCGGGGCCACCGACGCCTTTCTGCGTCGTCCTTACCTTTACTTTGGTGCGCTTCAGGGTTTTTTCGGTGCGGCCATCGCGCTTTCCCTGATCGCTGCGATCCATGCTCTTGTCTCTCAAGAGTTCGACAATTTATCAATTACTTACGGAACGATGCTGGAATTGCAGCCGTTGCCCTGGGCAAGTGCCGGGAGCGTTCTTGGCGTGGGTGCCGCCCTGGGTTGCGCGGCCGCCTGGCTCTGTGCAACCCGGGCTGCCAGGGCGCGCGAGTTGCGCCGCTAAGCCCATGGTGCGGAGCCGCATTGGCGGAAACTTTTCGCGCCTGGCACTCTCAATATTAGAGTGCTAACATTTGCGGCGCATTTGAGGAGCGGAACAATGACTGGTCTTGTTGCCCTGCCTACCCCCTCCGGCGCGGGAAGCCTGGAGAGCTATATCCAGACGGTGAACCGCTTTCCCCTCCTGACCCAGGAGGAGGAAACGGCCTACGCGCGCCGCTACAGCGAGCACGACGATCTCGACGCCGCGCGCCGGCTGGTGCTTTCGCATTTGCGGGTCGTGGTGGCCATCGCACGCGGTTATCTCGGCTACGGCCTGCCGCAGGCGGACCTGATCCAGGAAGGCAATATCGGCCTCATGAAGGCGGTCAAACGCTTCGATCCGGAGCGCGGTGTGCGCCTGGTGTCTTTTGCCATGCACTGGATCCGGGCCGAGATCCACGAGTTCATCTTGCGCAACTGGCGCATCGTCAAGATCGCGACCACCAAGGCGCAGCGCAAGCTCTTCTTCAATCTGCGCAGCCTGCGCCAGGGGCTCGGCACCCTCGGCGACGCCGAAGTCAGCTCGATGGCGATGCAGCTCGGCGTGAAGAAGCAGGAGGTTATCGAGATGGAAACCCGCCTGGGCGGGCAGGATATCGCCCTGGAACCGGTGGGCGACGATGCCGACGAGGGCTTGAGCCCGATCGGCTACCTGCGCGATCCGGCGGCGGAACCGTCCAAACTGCTGGAAGATGCCGAGTCCGAGCAACTGCGCAAGGAAGGGCTCGCGGCGGCGCTCGAGTCGCTCGATGATCGCAGCCGGCGCATCATCCAGGCCCGCTGGCTGCGCGAACAGGATACCGCGACGTTGCACGAGCTGGCAGCCGAGTTCGGGGTATCGGCCGAACGCATTCGCCAGATCGAGCAAAAAGCCATTGTGCGCATACGCTCGGCCATGGGCGAGCTGGTGGCGGCGTAACGCGCTTCACCACAAAAAAGCAGGCATCCACCCCGAAAGAAGGCAGGGATCGTTTCCCTGCCTTTTTTCTATCCGCAATCCGTTCAGAGCAGCAGCCGGATGTCGTGGACGAGGTCCTCGACCGGCTGATCGTGGCGCACGAACAGTCGCACGCGGCCTTCGGGATCGAACACGAACGTGCCGGAGGAGTGGTCGACGGTGTATGTCTCCGGCGTCTTGCCGGGCTGCTTCTGATAGACGACCTTGAACTCCTTGGCCGTGCGCGTGATCGCGGCCGCATCGCCGGTGAGACCGACGAAATGCGGATCGAACGCCGGCACGTAGCGCGACAGCACCTCGGCCGTATCGCGCTCGGGATCGACCGTGACGAACAGAACCTGCATCCTGTCCGCAGCGTCCCCGAGGCGCCTGGAAACCTCTGCGAGCTTGGCCAGCGTTCCCGGACATACGTCCGGGCAGTGGGTGAAGCCGAAGAACACCACGACCACCTTGCCGCGGAAATCGGCCAGGCTGCGCGCTTTGCCGTCGTGCCCGGTGAGCTCGAGCGTGCGGGCGAATCCGGCGCCCGTGATGTCGGTCGCGTGGAAGGTTTCGGGCGCGCATCCGGCCAGAAAACTCACCGCGACGAGCAGTGCCGGCAGCAACCTGGCGCGCATTACAGCGGCAGATAGTGGTCGGTGAGCAGCGCCGCGAACAGGGCCGACAGGTACACGATCGAGTACCGGAACGCCCGCCGCGCCAGCGCGTCGCTGTAATGCGTGACGATGCGCACCGCGTAGGCAAGATAGATCGTATCCAGAACTAGCGCGCAGGCGAGGTAGAACGGGCCGCTCATGCGGGTGGCGAACGGCAGCAGCGTCACTGCAGTCAGGATGATGGTGTAGAGCAACACGGAAAGCCGCGTGAAGCGATCGCCATGCGTCACCGGCAGCATGGGCACGCCCGCCTTGGCGTAGTCGTCGCGGCGGTAGAGGGCCAGCGACCAGAAATGCGGCGGGGTCCAGGCGAAGATGATCAGGAACAGCAGCAGCGCATCATGGCTCACTTCGCCGGTGACCGCGGCCCAGCCCAGAACCGGCGGCATCGCGCCCGACGCGCCGCCGATGACGATGTTCTGCGGCGTGAGCGGCTTGAGCACCAGGGTGTAGATCACCGCGTAGCCGACGAACGTGGCCGCCGTGAGCCACATGGTGAGTGGATTGACCAGCTGGTACAGCAGGAGCAGCCCGAGGCCGCCGATCACGCCCGCGAACAGCAGCGTCTGGCCGCTTGTGATCGTTCCGCGTGGCAGCGGGCGGCGCTGGGTGCGCAGCATGACGGCGTCGATCTTCTGCTCGACGAGGCAGTTGAACGCCGCCGCGGCTCCGGCCACCAGCGCAATCCCGATCGTTCCGAACACGAAGGGCTCGAGCGGCACCGCACCCGATTGCGCGAGCAGCATCCCGATCATCGCCGTGAACACGATCAGCGATACGACGCGCGGCTTGGTGAGCTGGAGAAATTGCTGGGCTCGCCCGCTGCTGCGATGGGAGACGGCGCTTTCGGACATGGGGATGAGGTGAGTTGAAATGTAGCGACGATCAGAGGTTGAATTCTAGCATCTCACTGCGCGCATCGGCCTCGCACCGAGTCGGCGCGCGTCAACCGACGCTGGAATACTTGAGGAGCCGGCCAAGGTCGCGGATGATGCGCCGCGGCTCCGGATTCTCCGGAAAGCGCATCATGACGTTCCCCAGCGGATCCACCAGGTAGATGTGGTTACGGCGAGTGCCTTGAGGGCCGAAGAGCTCGAGAATCGGTTCGGCCTGCGCCTCGACGAACCAGGTGCCGGCATAGTCCTGTCCCAGGCGTGCATCCGGTGTCCGGCTGTCGTGGATCAACCAGACGCGCTCCACGCGGCGCAGCTCCTCACCCTGCGCCTGCCGCACCTGGCGGATCATCCACAGCTTTTTCTCGCAGTCCGGCGAACAGGCGCCGGAATCGATCACGACGAGCAGCCAGCGTCCGCGCAGCTGCTGGAGGTTGAACGGCTTGCCACCGACGAGCGTGAGGGGCGCGTGCGGCAGCGGACGCGCCTCGATCAGCGTGCCGTAGTTGGTATGGTCTTCGGGCACCCAGAACCAGTACAACAGGTACGAGCCCACGACCGGCAGCAGCGCCAGCGCCCCTATGCCCAGAAGCTTCAGCCGGTTAACGTTTCGCGGGGTCACGGCGCAGGGCAAACCAGACGTAGGCGACTGCGATCAGCACGGCGAACGCGAACCACTGAAACGCGTAGCCGCGGTGCACGTTGATGCTGCGAGCGGGTGTCGGCCACTCGCGCGCGAGACCGTCGCCGGTGTCGTTCGTCTGCTGGATCATGATCGGCTGCAGCGCATACCCGGTATGGGCGCGATAGCGCTCGAGCGTCAGGTTCTGCCACACCTGTCCTTCGACCCGGTCGTCCGACAGCTCGTAGATCTTGCGCCCCGGGACGACGGCGAGACCTGCGACGAGAACCTCCCCAGCCGGCGTGTCGATCTCGGGCAGCCGCGCGCGATCTCCAGTCCCCCGTACCCAGCCCCGATTGACCAATACGTGCATCTCCCCACCTGTGAGCGCGAGCGGCATGATCACTTCGTAGCCGGCGAAGCCGGAGCGCACGCGGTTGTCGAGCAGGACCATGCCACGCGTGACGAACCGCCCGCGAGCTTCCACCTGGCGCTCCTCCACACTTGCCGCGTCGACCCGAGCTTGGCCGAGCTGGACGGGCGGCTGCTGCGCGGCCGCCTCGCGCGCAACCAGCAGCTCGGATTTCTCTTGAGCTCGTCCCAGTTGCCAGTAGCCGAGCCCGATCGTGGCCGCGACGCCGGCCACAGCGGCCAACGTGCTCCATAGGGAAGGGTTGAATCGGCGCGGCGCCATGTCGCGTTGGATCGCGCAAAAGCCTTCAGTTAGACTGAACGCTCCGCATCCGGGTCATGATCGTGAAGATTCTGGTCATTCTGTTCATGGTATTCATCGCCGGCAGCCTGTTCTCCGCCGGTTTCTTCCTCGTCCGGGATCAGGGTAATTCGGACCGCACGCTACGAGCCTTGACGGTACGCATCGTGCTCTCGGTGTGCGTGTTCGCATTGCTCATGCTCGGGCACTATTTCGGCCTGATCGGCGAGCGGCTGGGCTGACGCGCCCGGTGGCGACGAAAACGCCGCACCCGAGGTGGCGGCACTCTTCGGCGACAGGAAATGCCCCCGACCGGGAACGCCCTCGAACGCCTACGCGCGGGCAATCGCGGACGACGCCACGACCTTCACAGCCAGTAGACGAAGATGAACAGGAACAGCCAGACCACGTCGACGAAGTGCCAGTACCACGCCACCCCCTCGAAGCCGAAGTGGTGTTCCGGCGTGAAGTGCCCCTTCATGCAGCGGGCTGTGATCACGATCAGCATGATCGTGCCGACCGTCACGTGGAAGCCGTGGAACCCGGTCAGCATGAAGAAGGTCGCGCCATACGCACCCGAGGTGAGCTTCAGGTTCAGCTCGCTGTAGGCGTGGCCGTATTCGTAGAACTGAAAGCCGAGGAAGGTCAGCCCCAGCGCGACGGTCGCCATCATCCAGCCCACCAGCGCGCCACGATTGTTCTTCTTCAGCGCCCAGTGCGCCAGCGTGATGGTGACCCCGGAGGTGAGCAGGATGAGCGTATTGAGCGCCGGGATGCCCCAGGCGCCCATGGGGGTAAACTTCTCCGCGATGCCGGGGCCTGAGACCGGCCAGCCGGGCGAGAACTCGGGCCAGAGCAGCTTCTGGTCGATCTCCCCCAGCCAGGGAACCGAAAGCACGCGCATGTAGTAGAGCGTACCGAAGAAGACGCCGAAGAACATCACCTCCGAGAAGATGAACCAGCTCATCCCCCAGCGAAACGAGATGTCGACCCGCTTGTTGTACTTGCCGGACTCGCTTTCGCGCACCACCGTGCCGAACCAGCCGAACATCATGTAGATCAGCACCGCGAAGCCGAGCGCGAGCAGGACGTAGCCAATCGGCAGAAAGTTCACCGTCAAGGCCGCGCCGAAGCCGAGCAGCCCAAGCGCGAGCGAGCCGGTGATCGGCCACTTCGATGGCTCGGGCAGGTAATAGCGCTCGGGTGAGACGTTGACGTTCGCCATGTTCTACTCCTACTCCCGTTTCGCCGGTCAGCCGACCGGGGCAATCAGCTCAGAACGACATTCACCAGCAACAGCAGGCCACCGACGAACAATGCCGCCGCGATCAGCCCAGCAATGATGACCTGCACCGGCGTCAGCTTGACGGATTCGTGATGCCCGCGCCGGCCCACGCCGAAGAAGCCGCTCAGCACCGTCTTGGCCACATCCAACGGATTGGCCCGCCGCTTCGGCGGACCGGCTTCCTTGGCCGCACTCGCATTGCCGTTGGGCTCGGATGCGCTCATCGAGATCATCCCGAAACCCTGCCGGATACGGCGGCAGGGGTCGCCGCGTTCAGCTCGAAGAAGGTGTACGAAAGCGTCACCGTGGCGACTTCCTTGGGCAGCGACGGGTCGACCACGAACACCACCGGCATCTGGCGCGTCTCGCCGGGCTCGAGCTGCTGCTTCCGGAAGCAGAAGCACTCCAGCTTGCGAAAGTAGCCGGCTGCGATCTGCGGGCCGTAGCTCGGAATGGCCTGGCCGACAACGGCCCTTTGCGATTGATTGCGCACTTCGTAGACGACGTGAACCAGCTCGCCCGGGTGAACGCGCATGCTGCGCCTGCCAGGCGCAAACGTCCACGGCAAGCCGCGGGTATTGGCGTCGAACTCGACCGTCACCCAGCGGCTGGTATCGACCTGCGTGTTGGCCGGCGCCGAGTCGCGTTTGGTAAGGCTGTTGAGCCCTGTCACGTCGCAGATGGCGCGGTAGAACGGCACCATGGCGAAGCCGAAGCCGAACATCGCCACTGCGAAGACGGCGAGGCGCACGAGCATGCGGCGGTTTTCCGGTGCTTGCGTCATCCGAAATGAAGAACCTTGTAGACGAGCCCGGCAAGCGAGAAGAGAACGACCAGGCCGATACTGAGCAAGGTGAGCAGCTTCTTGCGGTCACGCTCCTTGTTCATGGCGGCGGCACTCATCGCTGTCACTTCACCACCGGCGGCGTCTCGAAGCTGTGATACGGCGCCGGCGACGGCAAGTGCGTCCACTCCAGGGTATCCGCGCCCTCCCACGGCCTGGCCGGCGCCTTTTCCCCGCTGCGGATCGCCTTCACGACGATATAGAGGAAGAACACCTGCGACAAGCCGAAGCCGAAGGCGCCGATGGAGGAGATCATGTTGAAGTCCGTGAACTGCAGCGCGTAGTCGGGAATGCGCCGCGGCATGCCGGCGAGCCCGAGGAAGTGCTGCACGAAGAACGCCATGTTGAAGGTGATGAACGACAGCCAGAAGTGCCACTTGCCGAGCCTTTCGTCGTACATCCGGCCGATCCACTTCGGCAGCCAGAAATAGATCCCGGCGAAAGCGGAAAACAGCGCGCCGGCCACCATGACGTAGTGGAAGTGGGCGACCACGTAGTAGGTATCGTGCAACTGGATGTCCACCGGCGTGATGGCGAGCACCAGGCCGGTGAAACCGCCGATCGTGAACAGGAACAGGAAGCCGATCGCAAACAGCATCGGCGTCTCGAAACTGAGCGAGCCCTTCCACATGGTCGCCACCCAGTTGAACACCTTCACCCCGGTCGGAACGGCAATGAGGGAGGTTGCATACATGAAATACAGCTGCGCCTCGAGCGGAATCCCGGTCGTGTACATGTGGTGCGCCCACACCAGGAAGGACAGTATCGCGATGGAGGCGGTGGCGTAGACCATCGAGGTATAGCCGAACAACGGCTTGCGCGAGAACGCCGGGATCACCTGCGAGATCACGCCGAAGGCCGGGATGGCGATGACGTACACCTCGGGGTGGCCGAAGAACCAGAAGATGTGCTGGAACAGCACCGGGTCGCCGCCGCCGGCGGGGTTGAAGAAATGCGTGCCGAAGTGCCGGTCGGTCAGCAGCATGGTGACGGCACCCGCCAGCACCGGCATCACGGCCACCAAAAGATACGCGGTGATGAGCCAGGTCCAGACGAACAACGGCATCTTCATCAGCGTCATGCCGGGCGCGCGCATGTTGAGGATGGTCGTGATGATGTTGATCGAGCCGAGGATCGAGGACATGCCCATGATGTGGATGGCGAAGATGGCGAAATCCATGCCCATGCCCATCTGCACGGTGAGCGGCGGATAGAGCGTCCAGCCCGCGGCAACCGCGCCGCCCGGAACGAACATGGAAACGACCAGCAGCGAGGCGGCCGGAGGCAGCAGCCAGAAGCTCCAGTTGTTGAGCCGCGGGAACGCCATGTCGGGCGCGCCGATCATCATCGGAATCTGCCAGTTGGCGAAGCCGACGAAGGCCGGCATGATGGCGCCGAATATCATGATGAGCCCGTGCAGCGAGGTCATCTGGTTGAAGAAGTCCGGGTGCGTGATCTGCAGGCCGGGCTGGAACAGCTCGGCGCGGATGATCATCGCCATCGCCCCGCCGACGAGGAACATGGAGAAGGCGAACCACAGGTACATCGTGCCGATGTCCTTGTGGTTGGTCGTGGTGAGATAGCGCTTCAGCCCCGTGGGGTGATGCGCGTGATCGTCATGCCCGTGCGTATGATCGTGAACCGCTGTGCTCATGGGACAACTCCATACCTGAATCCTGTTCCAGACAGTGGCGCGTCAGCGAGCGACCGCAGCCGTGCCCCTGGACCGGCCCGCCTTGATATCCGCGGGCGATACCATCTCGCCGCTCTTGTTGTTCCAGGCGTTTCGGGTGTAGGTGATGACCGCGGCCAGATCCGCGTCGGACAACTGCGCGAACGGCTGCATGGCGGTCGGCTTGCCGTCGTGCACCACGCCGCGGAGCACGATGTCGATCTGCTTCTCCTTCGGCCCCTTGACCACCGTCGAGCCATTGAGCGCCGGGAAAGTGCCCGGGACACCCATCCCGTTCGCCTGGTGGCAGGCCACGCAGTTCTGGGCAAACACCTTCTCGCCGCGCGCCACCAGCTCGTCCAACGTCCAGGTCTTGTTGGCATCCACCGCCGCTGTATCGGTCTTCGGTTTGTGCTCGTTCACCCATTGCGCGTACTTCTCCGCGGAGAGAACCTGCACGACGATCGGCATGAATCCGTGCTCCTTGCCGCAGAGCTCCGCGCACTGGCCCCGGTACACGCCCTCGCGCTCGGCCTTGAACCAGGTATCGCGCACGAACCCCGGGACGGCATCCTGTTTGGAGGCGAGCGCCGGAACCCACCAGGCATGCAGCACGTCGGCGGCCGTGACCACCATGCGCACCTTGCGCCCGACCGGAACGACCAGCGACTGGTCGACCTCCAACAGGTAGTTCTCACCCTTGGGCGCAGTGCCGTCGATCTGCTCGCGCGGCGTGGCAAGCGTGCTGTAGAAGGAAATCCCCTCGCCTTCGCCGTTCAGGTATTCGTAACCCCATTTCCACTGATAGCCGGTGACCTTGATGGTGAGATCGGCCGCCGAGGTGTCGCGCTGATGGATCAGGGTCTTGCTCGCGGGTATCGCCATGCCGATCAGGATGACGAACGGAATGACGGTCCAGATGACCTCGACCGTGGTGTTCTCGTGGAAGTGTGCCGCCTGATGCCCGGCCGATTTGCGGTGCTTCACGATGGCATAGAGCATGAAGCCGAACACGCCGACGAAAATCACCGTGCAGATCCACATGACCAGCGTGTGCAGATCGTAGATGTCCTGGCCCAGCAGGCTATTCGGCTCCTGCAGGTTGTAGCGGGCATGCGTAGCGGCGGCGAAACACGGCGCAGCCGATGCGGCCAGCAACGCGCCCGTCAAGCACGAGCCGATCGTTTGTTTTTTCAACCCTGAATTTCGTGTCATCGCTGAACCCGCAATAGATCCTGGAGCTGACGGGCTGCGGCCAGGCGAGCCCCATCGCTCAGAAGCGTTCCGAACTCGATCTCCCTGCCGTGGGAGCGAAGTGCGACTTGGCAACTCCACACGTCCTTCCGTACCACCACCTGCGTCCACAGCCGGTTCGACTCGAATCGGCGCATCCGCCCGCGGGTGTTCGACTCCACGATCAAGCGATCGCCCTGGATCGTCACTCGTTCGTAATCGCCGGCATCGCGCGCAAAGCGGCGAAACGCGACATACACAGCGGCCAATTCGAGACCCGCGAACGGCGCGATCGGCCAAGCTCCGATGCTCGCAAACGCCGACGCGATCAGCCCTGAAACGAGGGCGAGGAGCCAGAATGCCCGCCAACGGCCAGCGTCCTGCAGTGAGCAGTTGCGCTTGGCTGTCAGTGAGAATACCGGGTGATCCGCAGCAGAGCCGTCTTGCATGGCACTGATCCGAAACCGTCACAGCACCGCGTGCGTGAGCGAAGGCTGCCTGAGAGCGCTGCGAACTTTAGCACACGGCTCCTTCGAGGCGCAACAAAACCGCTGGAGAATTCAAGTCTTATCGCGCGATGCGGAAGCCTTGGGCGCGAGCCAGTGCGCAAGCCGCGCCGGCTCCAGCGCGCGCTCGAGCGCGCGCCGACGCGCGCGTCGCTCGGCAACGAACGGCACTTCACCCCAGAGCGGCGCGTTCAGGCGCGCAGCGAGGCTTGCGACATTGTCGCGATAGCGCCGCATCGCCGGATCGATCCGGTTCGCGACCCAGCCCGCAAGCTCGAGCCCTCGGTGCTCGATCGCTTCGGCAGTGAGCAGCGCGTGCGAGATGCAGCCCAGGCGCATGCCGACCACCAGCACGATCGGCAAGCGCAGGCGCGCGGCGAGATCGCCCATGTGCGCGTGCGCGTTCAACGGCACGCAAAAACCGCCCGCGCCCTCGACCACGATGCATTCGGCACGCCGAGCAAGCTCCCGGTAAGCCCGCACGATCGCCCCGATCTGCAATTCGATGCCCGCCTCGCACGCGGCAATGTGCGGCGCGACCGGGGGCAGCAGGAGATAGGGATTACGCAATCGATTCGGCACGCGCACACCGCTCGCTTCCGCCAGCGATACCACATCGGCGTTGCGCCAGCGTCCGCGCACACGACGAGCGCCGGCCGCGACCGGTTTCATGCCGACGGCGCGCCAACCCATCCGGCTTGCCATGCGCAGCAACGCGCACGCGACCTCGGTCTTGCCGACGCCGGTATCGGTTCCGGTCACGAACACGCCGTTCGCTTGCCCGGTCACCGCAGGCCTCGCGCCGGCCGGTGATGAAACGCGACCACGGCGCGCCCGTCAGCTGCGGTGCGCGAGGTTTCCGGACGCCATGCATGACCGTAGATCACCTCGAACGTCGCCGGCACGCGACCGTCACGGCGGTACGCGCTGTACGCCGCTTCCATGCGCGCGACGGCCACCTTGGCGGTAAGGCCGGGCCTTCGCCCCGGGTCGGCGTTGCCCGCACTCGCCGCCTTCAACTCGCGCAACAGCGCTTGCACGTCGGGATAGGTCAGCGCGAAATACTCCATGTCCATGACCGGGTCGGCGAAGCGCGCGTGCACCAGCATGTCGCCATAGTCGTGCAGGTCGATGAAGCGATGCACGTGAACGTAGCTGTCCGCCTGGGCGTAAGCCGCACGCAATTCCTTCAGCGTATCGGGCCCCAGGGTACTGAACAGGCACACCCCGCCGGGCCGCAATACCCGATAGAGCTCGGCAAGGGCATCCTGCTGCGCCCCGAGCCACTGCAGCGCCAGGTTCGACCACACCATGTCGAACGACGCGTCGGCGAAAGGCAGCCGTTCGACATCGGCGCAAACGCGCGGCTCCCATGCGCCTGTCATTCGACTGAGACCGCGGCGCCACCAGCCGGCGCGCCGCGCCGAGCGCGCTAACATCCCCAGGGAGAAATCCGCCTCGACCACGACCGATCCCGGGTAGCGCCGGCGCAGCAGGCGAGCGCCATGGCCCGTGCCGCTGCCGGCATCGAGCACACGGCTCGGCACGGCGCGCAGCAGCTCGAGCCGCTCGGCCATGCGGCCGGCCACTTCGTGCGCCAGCGCGGCGGCTGCTTCATACGTCGGCGCGGCCCGATCGAAGCGACGCCTGAGCCAGCGCTTGTCCGGATGCGCGATCTCGCTCACCGCGGCAGCTGGCGCAACGCTGCGAGCAGCCGCTCCACCTCGGCGACGCTATGCGCGGCCGAAAGCGAGATGCGCAGTCGGGCACTGCCGCGTGGCACGGTGGGCGGGCGCACGGCCGGAACGACCAGCCCATGTTCGGCAAGCACGCCCATTGCCCGAGTTGCGGCGTGCGCGCTGCCGAGCACCAGCGGCTGGATGGCGGTGCACGAAGGCAGCAGCGAACCGGGCAGCGTCGGGCGCGCCGCGACCAGCATGGCGCTCAAGCGGGCGAGATGCTCGCGACGCCAATCCTCGCTGCGGATGATCTCCAGACTCTCGAGCAACGCGACCGCGAGCAGCGGCGGTGTCGCGGTCGTATAGATGTAAGTCCGCGCCCTGTTGACCAGCAAATCGACGAGCGCAGCATCGGCGGCGACGAACGCGCCGTATACGCCGGCGGCCTTGCCAAGCGTACCCATGTAGACGATGCGCTCGGACGCAACGCCGAAATGCGAGAGTGCGCCTGCGCCGTGCACGCCCAGCACACCGAACCCGTGCGCATCGTCGAGCAGCAGAAAGGCATCGTAGCGGCTGCACAAGCGCACCAGCTCGGGCACCGGGGCGAGGTCGCCGTCCATGCTGAAGACCGCGTCGGTCACGATCAGCTTGCGCCGCGCGCGCGAGGCGCGCAGAAAATGCTCCAGCCGGTCCAGGTCGAGGTGCGGGTAGCGATGGAAGCGCGCGCGGCTCAGGAGCATCGCGTCGTTGAGCGAAGCGTGGTTGAGCTTGTCGGCGAACACCGCGTCCTCGCGCGTACACAGCGCGCTGATCACGCCGATATTGGCCAGGTAGCCGGTGGAGAAGCACAGCGCGCGCGGATAGCCCGTGAAGCGGGCGAGCGCCGCCTCCAATTCCTCGTGCGCGCGCCCATGACCGTAGAGCAGGTGCGATGCGCCCGCCCCGACGCCGTAGCGCCCGGCCCCGGCCCGGGCGGCCGCGATGATGCGCGCATCGGCTGCCAATCCCAGGTAGTCGTTCGAGGCGAAGGAAACGAGCTCGCGGCCGCCGACCGCGACCCTCGCGCCCTGCTTGCCGTCGAGACAAGCGCGCGTGCGGTAGAGTCCCGCGGCCTGGAGCGCGTTCAGTTCTTCCTCGAGCAAGCGGCCGAACGGAGTCCGCGCAGTTGCTTCGACAGCGTCGTCGAACTTTCGCGCCGTCACGGCGTGCGCGCGCGCCGGTTCGATGACGGCCTCGGGTTCAGACGCTGCCGGCTGCGCGATTGAGGCCGAGCTTGGCCAGCAAGCGCGCGTCGGCCTCGGCGGCCGGATTGCCCGTGGTGAGCAGCTTCTCGCCGTAGAAGATCGAGTTCGCGCCGGCGAGAAAACACAAGGCCTGTACCGCTTCGGACATCTCCGAGCGCCCCGCGGAGAGCCGCACGCGCGCTTTCGGCATTGTGATGCGCGCGCAGGCGATGGTTCGAACGAATTCCAGCGGATCGAGCGCCGGCGTATCCGCGAGCGGCGTTCCGGGCACCGCAACCAGGTGATTGATCGGAACCGACTCCGGATACGGATCGAGATTGGCGAGCTGCGCGATCAAGCCCGCGCGCTGAGCGCGCGATTCGCCCATGCCGACGATGCCGCCGCAGCAGACGTGCAACCCCGCAGCGCGCACGCGTGCGAGCGTATCGAGCCGATCCTGCTGCGCTCGGGTATGCACGATCGTGCCGTAGAAATCCGGCGCGGTATCGAGATTGTGGTTGTAGTAGTCGAGCCCGGCGGCTTCCAGCTGCTCGGCCTGACCCTCTTTGAGCATGCCGAGCGTGGCGCACGTCTCCAGCCCGAGCTCACGCACGGCGCGGATCATGTCGATCACGCGCTCGAGATCGCGCTGCTTGGGCCCACGCCACGCGGCGCCCATGCAGAAGCGGGTTGCGCCGTTTTCGCGTGCGGCGCGCGCCGCGGCGAGCACCTGCTCCACCGGCAGCACGTCCTGCTCTGCAACCCCGGTATCGAAGCGCACCGACTGCGGACAATAGCCGCAATCTTCCGGGCAGCCTCCCGTCTTGACCGAGAGCAGCGTCGAGAGCTGTACCTCGTTGGGATCGAAATGCTGCCGGTGCACGCACTGCGCGCGAAAGACGAGATCGTTGAACGGAGCCTCGAACAGCGCTTCGATGTCGCGCGCGCGCCAGCGCCGCGGCGCCTCGGCGGCGAGCGCCCTGGTTTCGTCTACAATGGGTGTGTTCATTTCCAGCCAGGAGTGGAGTGGTCATTGGTCAATGCAGGCAGGTCGATTCTAAACTACTGCCTTCATCTGCGGCAGCATGCCCTGCCGCCGTTGTGCCTGCTGTGCCATGCACCGGCGGCGCGAAGCAATCTCTGCCTGGCGTGCCGCGACGAATTGCCTTATTTGCCTGGCGAGCGCTGTCCGCGTTGCGCCGTGCCGAGCTTCGGCGGCGAAGTCTGCGGGGCGTGCCTGGCTCATCCTCCGCGCTTCGATCGGGCCCTGGCGGCATGCGAGTATGCCTTCCCGCTCGATCGGCTGATCCAGCGCTTCAAGTTTTCCGGGCATCTGGCGGCCGCGCCGCTGCTCGCTGAGCTCATGCGAACGACGATCGAGCGCGAAGCGGCCGAGGTCGACGTGATCGTTGCGATGCCGCTGAGCGAGCAACGCCTGCGCGAACGGGGCTTCAACCAGTCGCTCGAGCTGGCCCGCCTGCTAGCGCACGACTTCGGCATACCGCTCTCGACACAGGGCTGCGTGCGGGTGCGGCATAGCCAGGCGCAGAGCGATCTGCCGCTCGCCGAGCGCATCCGCAACGTACGCGGCGCATTCGTGTGCGTGCAGGATTTCAGCGGTCAGTCGGTTGCGGTTGTGGACGACGTGCTCACCACTGGCGCCACGCTGGACGAAGTCGCCTCGGTTTTGCGCAGGGCTGGAGCCGTGCGCGTCGAGGGCTGGGTCGTCGCACGCACGCCGGCCTCCAGTTCGTAATCCTGTTCGTAAACCTGCTCGCAAACCTTTTCGAGGCCAGGATCGGCGATGAGCGATTCGCTACGCGGTGCAGACGTTCTTGCCGCCAGCCTTGCGCGGGCCGGAACGCGTTACCTGTTCTCGCTTTCGGGCAACCAGATCATGCCGGTCTACGATGCGGCCCTCGACGCCGGATTGGAGATCGTCCATGTTCGGCACGAAGGCGCCGCGGTTCACATGGCCGACGCCTGGGGACGCCTCACCGAAGTCCCGGGCGTCGCGCTGGTGACCGGAGGACCGGGACACGCCAATGCGATCGGCGCCTTGTACACCGCGGCCGCAGCCGATTCACCTTTGGTCCTGCTGTCGGGACACGCGCCGCTTGCGCAGCTCGGCATGGATGCGTTCCAGGAAATGCGTCAGGCCGACATGGCGGCCCCGGTCGTGAAGGCGTCGTGGACCGCGCAAAGCGCCGGCACCTTGGGCGAAGACATCGCTCGTGCCTTTCGCATCGCCCGCTCCGGCCGACCCGGGCCGGTGCACCTGAGCCTGCCGTTCGACGTGCTGGAAGCGAAAGCGAGCCGCAGCGAAACGGCGCTGCCGAGCGCCGGCGCATTCCTGCCTGCGCTGCAACCCTTGAGCGCCGGTGTGGGCGGCGAAATCGCAGCGCAGATGCTACGAGCGCGCCGGCCCTTGATCATCGCCGGTCCGATGCTGACGGGAATGCGCGGGCGAACGCAGCGCGAAGCCCTGGCTCGAGCCTGCGGCATCCCCGTGCTCGGCATGGAGAGCCCGCGCGGCGTCAACGACCCGGCGCTCGGTGCGGTCGCCGAAGCCCTGCAGCAGGCCGATCTGGTGCTGTTGCTGGGGAAGAAGCTCGATTTCACGCTGCGCTTCGGTCGCGCTCCCGCCTTCGCGCCCGACTGCCGATTCATCCAGATCGATCCGGACGAAGCGGTGCTGGCGCGGGCGAAGCATGCGCTCGGAGACCCGGGCCGCATCGCCGGATCGGTGCGCGCCGATCCGATCCCGGCCCTGGATTGTCTCGCGGCGATGCCCATCGACGGTCGAGGCGATGCCGGCTGGGCCAGCGAAGTGGAAGCAGCCGTAACCTTTCGGCCGCCAGCCTGGGCGCTTGCGGGTAACCGGGCCGAGGGACCGCTGCACCCGGCCGAGGTCGGACGTGCCGTGGCCACCGCGCTGGCCAAATCGCCGTCGCACGTCGTGGTGATCGACGGCGGCGAGTTCGGGCAATGGGCGCAGGCCTGCGTCGATGCGCCGCTGCGGCTGATCAACGGCCCCGCGGGGTCCATCGGCTCCGCGCTGCCGTTCGCCTTAGCGGCGAAGCTCGCGCACCCTGAGGCCACTGTCGCGGTGCTCCTCGGCGATGGCACATTCGGCTTTCACATGGCCGAATTCGATACGGCGGTGCGAAACAAGCTGGCGCTGGTCGCGATCGTCGGCAACGATGCCTGCTGGAATGCCGAGCACCAGATTCAGCTCAACAGCTACGGCGCCGCGCGCGCAGTCGGGTGCGAGCTGCTGCCGACTCGCTATGACGAAGTCGTCGAAGCACTCGGCGGGCACGGCGAGCTGGTGCAAATCAGCGCCGAGCTACCGGCTGCGTTGGGGCGCGCGTTCGCGTCCGGCAAGCCGGCCTGCGTGAACGTGATGCTCGAGCGGCTGGCCGCACCGAACGTGTCGCGACATGCGAGCGGCGCACCATCCACCGGGCATTGAGCGCGACGATTCGCAGTCGAGCGAGCCAACAATGACGTGGTCGTAGATCGATTTCGGGTTAGCGCGCGGGTTTGCGCAGGATATCGGGCAGCACCTGCTCGAACCGCTCGCGCCCGATCCGCTCGATGCGCTCGGCGCCGACCAGGGCCTCGACCGCTTCGGCGGAACCCGCGTTCTTCCACTGCTTGTACTCGTCGGCGTGCTCGTAGCCCAACGCCTGGGCGAGCACGGTGATGTAGTTGACGACGCGAAACGGCTCGGTCGCCTCGAGCCCGCACAGCAGCCGCTGGCAGGAGTGGAACACGGTGACCACGTCCTGCGCCTGCGCTTCGCGGGCCGCCTCGCACACCCGGTGCGTATTGTCCTTCATCGCTTCCGGCACCGGCGCCAGCGCCGAGCACATGTGCCCAGGCGAAGCGTGCGCGCTCGCAACGACTTCGATCCCCGGCACGATGCGCAGCAGGTCCTGCACCAGGGGATTCACGTCGACTTCGTGAAAACCGAAATGCTGGTGCAGCACCACGCGGCGTTCCACGCGCTGGGTCATGCGTTCGGCAAGCTGGCGGCGGCGCGCATGCAGAATCTGGGTGATATGCGCGGTCGAAAAGTTGGCCTCCTGGTACTGCGTCATGAAGGCGCCCATGTGCCGGTGACACGACGGACACCATGTGACCAGCTGCCCTTGCGGCATGACGTTGAACTTCTCCACCGTGCGCACGGCCATGCCCTCGGCAGCGCGCAGATTGGCGTCCTTCGGACTGCCGCAGCAATAGCCCGGGCCTCCGACCGGGGTCGGATCGATCCCTGCCGCGCGCAGCACTTCGAGGGCGCTATGGATGATGTCGCCATGGCGCAGCACGTTGCAGCCATACCAGAAAACGACCTGATCGTTCATGGCAGCCTCCGGTCGTGCCACTCGCCCAGCTCGCGATCGTCGAGCTGGAGCGCAGCATAGGTGTCGATCTTGCGAAAGAACTGCGGCTCCTCGCGGCCCTCGATCTGCTTCGGATCCCCGAGCGAGCCGAGCGCGACCATGCGCCCGGCACGCAACATCAGCATGGGGTTGATGCCTTCCGGGCAGGCGGGAATGCACGCGGCGGACTGGGTGCAGATGCCGATGAATTCGAGGCCGAGGGTTCGATCCGGCTCGCGGCGCAATACGCCGAGCACTTGCGAGACGACTTCTCGCGGTGCGGCGCCTTCCAGCGCCTGCGAATAGCCCGACATCGGGCAGACCTCGTAACAGCGGCCGCACGCGGTGCAGCGTGCGAGCGCGTCGTCGATAATGTCGTCGACGTATTCGCGCAGGCTGCTGGGCTTGTCGGGCATGGCGGTTCGGTCTAGGATCAGGCACTCAGCTTACCGCCTCGACCACCGCTATCGCAACCCGCGCTTCAACCGGCGAGCTCACGGGTCTTCAACGCGACCCGGGCAAAGCGGCGTTTGCCGACTTGCACCACGAACGATGCGCCGGGAGCAAGCAACAAGGCTTTGTCGGAAACGCGCTCGCCGTTGACGCGCACGCCGCCCTGGTCGATGAGGCGAAGCGCGTCCGAAGTGCTCGGCGTAAGGTGCGCTTGCTTCAATAACTGGGCGATGGGCAGTCCATTCGCAGGCGCATCGAGCACGATCTCGGGCATGTCCTTTGGCATCGCGCCGGCGCGAAACCGGGCTTCGAACTCCGCCAAGGCCGCATCCGCCGCCTTGGCGCTATGGAAACGCGCGACCAGTTCCTTGGCGAGCAGGACCTTGATGTCGCGCGGGTTACGTCCCTGCGCGACTTGGTCGCGCCAGTGCCGCAACGTCGCCGGCGGCTCGGACGAAAGAAGCTCCAGATAGCGCCACATCAGCTCGTCGGAGATCGACATGAGCTTGCCGAACATGTCGTCCGGCGCATCGGTGATGCCAACGGTATTGCCGAGCGACTTCGACATCTTGTGCACGCCGTGCAAACCTTCCAGCAGCGGCATGGTGAGGATGCACTGCGGCGCCTGGCCGTAGTGCTTTTGCAGCTCGCGACCCATGAGCAGGTTGAATTTCTGATCGGTGCCGCCGAGCTCGAGATCCGCCTGCAGGGCGACCGAGTCGTAGCCCTGCACCAGGGGATAGAGGAATTCGTGGATCGCGATCGGCTGGTTGGCGCGATAACGCTTGCCGAAATCATCGCGCTCGAGCATCCGTGCCACGGTATGCGTCGCGGCGAGGCGGATCATGTCGGCGGAGCTCAGCTTGTCCATCCAGGTGGAATTGAACACGACCTGCGTTCGGTCGCGATCGAGGATGCGGAACACCTGATCGGTGTAGGTTTTCGCATTGTCCGCCACCGCCTCGCGCGTAAGCGGTGGCCGGGTCGCATTTTTTCCGGTGGGGTCGCCGATCATGCCGGTGAAATCGCCCACCAGGAACAGGATCGTATGCCCCAGCTCCTGCAGCTCGCGCAACTTGTTTATGAGAATGGTATGGCCCAGGTGCAGATCGGGCGCCGTCGGATCAAAACCCGCCTTTACCCGTAATGGCTGCCGCTTTTCCAGGCGCTGAAGCAGCTCCGACTCGATCAGAATCTCGTCACTGCGATGACGAATGATCGCCAATTCCTCAGCAGGAGATAGGGAATTGGACGCACGGGATTTCACGATACGGTAAACCCTGTTGACGAGTGTGACTTTTCTGTTTACTCTTTCGCGCGTCCAACCCCGCGGGAAACCGGATGCAAAACGCTAAGGCGGTGATTCTAGCTCACAAACGGGGAGGAAGCCGGAAGGCTTTGTGGTTGGCCATCGCCGCCGGAATACCGTGTTTCGGGGTCGTGGCAGCCTTCGGCGTCGCCCCCGATACTCTCGTCGAAAAGGTTCAATTCGAGCGCATTGTGCAGGAAGTCACCCTTCCGCCGCTGACCTCGATCGACGATTCCCCCCAAACCATCTTCGTTCGCGAAGGCCGTATCGAGCGCGGCGACACCGTAGCGGCGCTGCTTTCGCGCCTGGCGGTGGACGATCCGGAGGCGGTCGGCTTTTTGCGCAGCTCGAAGGACGTGCGGGCGCTGACCCAGCTTCGACCCGGACGCAGCGTCCATGCCGAGACCGATGCCGACGGTCAGATGCGCAGTCTCACCTACCTCACGCCCGGCGGCACGCTGTTCAGCGTACAGCGCGACCAGAATGGATTCGAAGTCACCGAGCAGCCCGCGCAGCTCGACAGCCAGCCGCTCATGGCTTCGGGCGAAATCCGCAGCTCGCTGTTCGCCGCCACCGATGCGGCCGGCCTGTCCGACGCGATCGCGATCCAGATTGCCGAGATATTCTCCAGTCATATCGATTTCCACCGCGATCTGCGTCGCGGCGACCGTTTCGCCGTGGTGTACGAAGGTCTTTATCACAAGGGCGAGATGGTGAAGGCCGGGCGCGTGCTCGCCGCCGAATTCGTCAACCAGGGCAAGAGTTACCAGGCAATCTGGTTCGACGCCGGCGACGGCCACGGCGGCTACTACACGCCCGAGGGCCGCAGCCTGCGCAGGGCCTTCCTGCGCTCGCCGCTGGAGTTCTCCCGCATCTCGTCAGGCTTTTCCCGCGCCCGCTTCCATCCCATCCTGAAGACCTGGACGGCGCACCGTGGCATCGACTACGCCGCACGCACCGGCACCCGCGTGCGCACCACCGGCGATGGCGTCGTGACCTTCGCCGGCCGCAAGGGTGGCTACGGCAACCTCGTAATCGTCAAACACGCCGGCAAGTACAGCACCTATTACGCGCATTTGTCGCGCTTCGCCGAAGGCATTCGCAGGGGCGCGCGTGTGGCCCAAGGCGAATACGTCGGCTACGTGGGTCAGACCGGCATGGCAACCGGGCCGCATCTGCACTACGAATTCCACATCAACGGTGTGCAGCACGATCCGCTGCGTGTGGTATTGCCCGAGGCGGTGCCGATCACGCGTGAGCTGCGAGCCGCGTTCGATGCACAGGCACGCCCACTGGCCCACCAGATGGCGTTGATGCGACAGGTTGCGATCGCCCGGCTCGATTAGGGGGATAACGCGCTGACCTGCACGGCCGGCGGCGCACTGTCGACGCGCCCCACTCGAACTTCGTGCGCAAGCCTCATGGCGTCCGATCTCTACATCGGCCTCATGTCCGGGACGAGCCTGGACGGCATCGATGCCGTTCTCGCCGATTTCTCCCTGCGCGCCCTTATGGTAAGCACCTACTACGGCGCAATTCCAGCGCCGCTGCGCAGTGAGCTCAAGACGCTGCTGCAACCCGGCGAGGACGAACTCGCCCGCAGTGCTGTGGCCGGAAACGAGCTCACAGCGCACTATGCACGTGCGGTCGAGGCGCTGTTGCGCGACGCAGGGAAGTCGGCGAGCGAGATCCTGGCGATCGGGTGTCACGGACAGACGGTGCGCCATCTCCCCGAACGCGGCTATACCATCCAGCTGGTCAACGGCGCGTTGCTGGCCGAGCAGACCGGGATCGCCGTCGTATGCGATTTCCGCAGCCGCGATGTGGCAGCCGGCGGCCAGGGTGCGCCGCTGGTGCCCGCATTTCATTCGGCGATGTTCCGCCACCGGTCGGTGGATCGGGTCATCGTCAACCTGGGGGGCATTGCGAACCTGACCTGGTTGCCTGCGACCGGCGCCATTACAGGCTTCGACTGCGGCCCGGCCAATGCACTGCTGGACGAATGGGTCGAGCAGCATCTCGGAGCGCCCTATGACGCTGCGGGTCATTGGGCCGCAAGTGGCGAAGTCCTGCCCGATCTGCTCGCGGTCCTGGCGGCCGATCCCTACTTTGCCCGCTCTCCGCCGAAGAGCACCGGGCGCGAGTACTTCGATCTGAAGTGGGCGCATGCTCACTTGCGCTCCCAATACCGGCGCGAAGATGTCCAGGCCACCTTCGCCGAGTTGAGCGCGTCGGTGCTGGCCTCGGCCATCGCGCGCTACTGCCCCGGGGCGAACGAAGTGCTGCTCTGCGGCGGGGGAGTGGCCAACGTGGATCTGGTCGAGCGTATCGCCCGGTTGCTCGCCGGCCGCAAGGTGGCATCGACGGCGCTGCTTGGCGTCGATCCGGACTGGGTGGAAGCCCTCGCCTTCGCCTGGCTTGCCCGCGAGGCGCTGGCAGGCCGGCCCGGCAATGTGCCCGAGGTCACCGGAGCGCGCGGCCCGCGCGTGCTCGGTTGCATTTATCCGGCATGAGAAAAGGAGGCCGAGACCTCCTGTCCGCCGAACCGGATCGCGCTCAGGCCGAGAACGACGACCCGCAGCCGCAGGTTGAAGTGGCGTTCGGATTCTTGATGACGAACTGCGCGCCTTCGATGCCCTCGGTGTAGTCGATTTCCGCGCCCATCAGGTATTGGAAGCTCATCGAATCAACCAGGAAGGTGACGCCGTCCTTCACCATGGCAGTGTCGTCTTCGGCCGCGTTCTCATCGAAGGTGAAGCCATACTGAAAGCCGGAACAGCCACCGCCGGTGACGAAGATGCGCAGCTTGAGCTCTGGATTGCCTTCCTCGTCGATCAGCGATTTGACCTTACCCACCGCGGCGTCGCTAAGCACCACTGCGTTCGCAGGGATTTCGTTGATTGCATTCATGTCCGAGCCTGGCTGAAAACGATAAGACCATTATCCGCCGAGCGCGTTCGCACGGTCAATCGACCGCCCCCGATTTGAGCGAGACCACCTTGTCGGCGCCGCGCTGCTCGGCCTCGTGCGCGAGCCGGCCCTGCACGATGGCACCGATCTGGACCTCCAGCGTCTTGTAGTGCACGTCTCCGCAGACGTCGGCCTTGGACTGCAGCTCGACGGTTTCGGCGCCGTAGATCGACCCGATCACCTTGCCGTTGATGACTGCGTGCGCGACCCGAATCTCGCCCTCGACGCTCGCATGCTCGGACAGCACCACGGTGCCGGCATCATCCGCGATGACGTTGCCCTTCACCGTACCGTCGATGCGCAGCCCGCCGGCGAAATGAACGTCGCCGTCCACGCGCGAACCGGCGCCGATCAGCGTGTCGATACGGCCATTGGGCTTGGTTTGCCTGGCTCCGAACATGGCTCCTCCCTGGGCGATTGCGAAATGCGGCGGGGCGCATCCTCGCCGCTCACGACAGTGTAACCGTCTGCATGAGCTTGGGCTGCGACTGCCGGCCTTCGAATACGCGCAACTCGACGCTGCGCACGACCGCGCCCGGGTCCACTCGGAAGGTCCCATCGATGCGCTGATGGACGCGAAAGTCGAGCTGATAAGGCGCGTCCCCGCTATTCCCCGGGCCCGGCAGCGTCATGCCGCGGCGCTCGCCATTGTGCAGCAGATTGACCACCAGCTGATAATGCCCGTGGAAATGCTTGCTGCGCGATCCCGTCTGCAAGAGCACGATGCGATAGATGTACTCGCCCGGCACGGAATTCGGCTCGACCCGCGCGCTGCTTACCTTGACGCCGTCGACTTTCGAATCGGCGGCCGATATCGCCTGCACCAGCGCCACGTCTTCGCGCAGCCGCGCGTTCTCGTGCGTCAATTCCTTCACCTGCCGGGCGAGATCAGCATAGGAAGCGCGCTCGATCTGCCGTTGCCGCTCGAGTATCGTGAGCTCGCTCTTCAGACTGGCATTCGCCTTCTCCAGGTCCGCAATCTGGCTGCGCAGTCCGGTCAGAACGCCCTCGTCTTCGCCGCCGACGAATGCGTCGGACCCGCGCAGTTCGAGGGAGATCCAGACGAGCCCGACGATCGATACGACGAGGAATCCGTGCGCGAGCCAACGCAGATACCACGGCATGCTCGTGCTTACGGCAACGCGCCGGGCGTGAAGGCCGAACCGGCGCTTGAGCCACCCCGGCTTCACGGCAGCAGCGCGAGCCCTTCGAGCCCGGCGGTCTCGGGCAGATCGAACATGATGTTCATGTTCTGCACCGCCTGACCGGCGGCGCCTTTGACCAGGTTGTCGATAACCGAGAGCACCACCGCGGTCTCGCCTCCTTGCGGCTGATGGACAGCGATACGGCAGGTGTTCGCGCCCCGCACGCTGCGCGTATCGGGGTGCGAACCGGCCGGGACGACGTCGACGAACGGCTCGTTCGCGTACCGCTTTTCGTACAGCGCCTGCAGATCCACCGGCTGGGTCAGCTGCGCGTAAAGCGTGGCGTGGATGCCGCGGATCATCGGCGTCAAATGGGGAACGAACACGGGCATGATCGCCCGTCCGGCCATGGCGGACAAGCCCTGTGCGATCTCAGGCAGATGGCGGTGGCCCGGCACACCGTAGGCCTTGAAGTTGTCCGCCGCTTCGGCGAACAAGGTGTGCACTTCGGTCTTGCGGCCGGCACCGCTCACGCCGGACTTGGCATCGGCGATGAGATGATCGAAATCGACCACGCCGGCTTCGATGAGGGGCAGAAAACCCAGCTGAACCGAGGTCGGATAGCAGCCGGGGTTGGCGACCAGCCGGCCCGTGCGCACGCGGGCGCGATACATCTCCGGCAGCCCGTACACGGCATCCGCGACCAGGTCGGGACAAGCGTGCTTCATCTTGTACCAGGTCTCCCAGGTTGCCACGTCGCGGAAGCGGAAATCGGCGGCGAGATCGATCACGCGTACCCCGGCTGCCAGCAGCGGCCTTGCTTGCTGCATGCAGATGCCGTTGGGCGTAGCGAAAAACACCACATCGCAGCGCTCGAGCGCGGCCTGCGCCGGATCGACGAAAGCAAGATCCACTGCGCCACGGAGGCTCGGAAACATGTCGGCGACCGCCGTTCCGGCCTCGCCGCGGGAGGTGATTGCGTGCAGCTTCACTTGCGGATGTCGGGCGAGCAGCCGCAGCAATTCGACCCCTGTGTACCCGGTACCGCCTACGATTCCAGCCGTCACCATGTGCGATCGTCTCCACGCCGGGCTTGGCCTGGCTTATTCCACGCCGGGCTTGGCCCGGCTTATTCCACGCCGGGCTTGGCCCGGCTTATTCCACTTGCCGGGCTGGCCCGGGCCCTCGATCTGCCCGGGCTGACCCGGCCGGCTCATATCCGCATCCGCCGTGCGGCGACGCAGACGACAAAGCCGCCCTCAAGGCGGCTTTGGATGGACGGCTGCGATCCGCCTAACGCTTGGAGAACTGCTTGCGTCGGCGGGCCTTGTGCAGGCCGACTTTCTTGCGTTCCACCTCGCGTGCGTCGCGCGTCACCAGGCCGGCCTTGCGCAGCGCGGGCTTGAGCGCATCGTCGTAAGCGACCAGCGCACGGCTGATGCCATGTCGGACCGCTCCCGCCTGGCCGGATTCTCCGCCACCATGGACGTTGACCATGATATCGAAGGAATTGAGATGATTGGTGAGCACCAGCGGCTGGCGCACCACCATGCGGCCGGTCTCGCGCGAAAAGAACTCGTCGACGGGCTTGTCGTTGACGACAATCGCGCCGCTGCCGGACCTCATAAAGACGCGCGCGACGGCTGTCTTGCGCCGTCCGGTGCCGTAGTGGAAGTGGCCTCGGGTCGCCATCGATCAGATCTCCAGGGTCTTGGGCTGCTGTGCGCTGTGGGGATGGGAGCCGCCGCTGTAGACCTTGAGCTTGCGCAGCATCGCATAGCCCAGCGGCCCTTTCGGCAGCATGCCCTTGACGGCAAGCTCCAGCGCCCGGGTCGGGAAGCGCTCCTGCATCTTGCCGAACGTCGTCTCGCGTATGCCGCCGGGGAAGCCCGTGTAGCGGTAGTACTTCTTGCTCTCGTCCTTCGTACCGGTGACGCGCAGCTTATCCGCATTCACCACGACGATATAATCGCCCGTGTCGACGTGGGGGGTATAGATCACCTTGTGCTTGCCGCGCAGGCGGTGCGCGATCTCGCTGGCCAGGCGGCCGAGCACCTTGTTCGAGGCATCCACGACGTACCAGCCGTGCTGGACCTCTTCGGGCTTCGCGGAGAACGTGCGCATCGTACTGCTTTCAACCGGGTTGCAAAGAGGCCGGATTTTAGGCGACCGCTCTTGCAACTGTCAAACCGGAAAGGTTTGCTTGCACACGACTTTCGCGGCCGTTGATCCCGCTCGACGGCGGCTGCGGACCGGCCCGTCAGGGCGCTCGCGCCGGACACCGGCGGGCGCCTCGCTCGACGCCTCTCTCGACTCCCCCGCATGCTCGCGCTGGTAAAGACGCTGATTCTGCCGCCGGCGAATCTCCTGCTTCTCGCCATGGCCGGGCTGGCGCTGCGCCGGCGTTATCCGCGCTGGGGCTACGGCACGGCGGCCGTCGCACTGGGCCTCCTGTACTTGATCTCCACGCCGATCGTCAGTTCGTTCTGCCTGTCGCTCCTGGAAGAGGCGTACGTCGACCCCCTCGCTGAACCGGGAGCACAGGCGATCGTCGCCCTGGGCGGCGGCACCAACGAGTGGGCGCCCGAATACGGCACGGACGTCGTCAATTCCCTGACGATGACGCGCATCCGCTACGCGGCAAAGCTGCAGCGCGCCAGTGGCAAGCCCTTGCTCGTCTCGGGCGGCAGCGTCCGCGGCGACACGCTTGCCGAAGCGCAACAGATGCGCGCGGTGCTGGTGGACGAAATGAATGTCCCGGTGCGCTGGACCGAGGAGCGCTCGGTCGACACCTTCACCAACGCGGTAGAAAGCTACCGCATCCTCGCCCCGCTCGGCATTACGACGGTGTACCTGGTCACCCACGCCTGGCACATGCCCCGGGCACGGCTCGCGTTCGCGCATGCGGGCTTCACCGTGATCCCGGCAGCCACGGCCTTCAGCCAGACCGAGCCGATCGATCCATCGCTGCTCGACTTCCTGCCCCGCGCCAGCGCGCTGATGAAGAGCTATTATTTCTGGCACGAAGTCCTCGGATACCTGGCGTACAGCGTGAGGGTCCGGCTGTGATCGCCGCTTGGGAGCTGCCATGAAGGTCCGTGTCAAATGGGTCGAGAACGTCTGCTTCCTGGCAGAGACCGAGAGCGGTCATGCCATCGTGATGGACGGCGCAGCCGAGGGCGGCGGCCGTAACCTCGGCCCGCGGCCGATGGAAACAGTGCTTGCCGGTACGGGCGGCTGCAGCGCCTACGACGTGGTGACGATCCTGCGCAAGGCGCGCCAGCCGGTGAAAGACTGCGAAGTGCGTATCGAAGCGGAGCGCGCGCCCGAAGACCCGAAGGTCTTCACCCGCATCCATATGCATTTCATCGTGACCGGGAGCGGCGTTCGCAAGGAGCACGTCGAGCGCGCGGTCCATTTGTCGGCCGAAAAATACTGCTCGGCTTCCATCATGCTGGGCAAGACGGCGCAGATCACCCACAACTACGAAATCCTGGACGGCTGATGGGCGCCGCCAACGAGGTGGGACTCGCGGATCGGCCGCGGCGAGGCGTGGACGGCTGACTGCGGTGCGCCGGCGTCGAGTTCCCCGGCAGATGCTGCGGGGTTACACCCAATGCGCCGTGGTCGTCATCACGCGCGAGGCGAGCCGCATCGCGAGACGGGCAGGCAGCGGCAGTTCGGTTCCCCCCAGGTAGAGCGCGGTGGTCGCATGGCGCGCCTCGTCGCGCTTCATTGCCGTAACGACGGCGCGGCTGCGCGCATCGCGATGCGATAGGGCCTGCAGGTGGCGGTTGAGATGCTGCACCACCTGGCGCTCGGTCTCGGCGAGAAAGCCCAGGCTCCAGCGGTCGCCCGCAAGCCCCGCCACCGCACCGATGACATAAGAACCTGCATACCAGGCCGGATTCAGCAAGCTTTTGCGCCCGCTCAACTCGGCCAGCCTTTGCTCGGTCCAGGCCAGGTGCTCGACCTCTTCCTCGGCTGCTTGGGTGAGCGCTTGCTTCGCCTGCGCATTGCGTGCTGTCAAGGCTTGACCTTGATAGAGGGCCTGGGCACAGACTTCTCCGGCATGGTTGACGCGCATCAGTGCAGCCGCCTTGGCGCGCTCGGAGGCATCGAGCTCGGCCTCGGGCTGGTTGTCGCCCGGCATCGGCCGCGTCGAGCGTGATGGGCCCAAGATCGTCTTCAACGCGCGATCGAAAGCCAATACGAAGCGGTCGGGGATCACGCGGCCGTTCCAGGGAAAAAGAGTCGGGACAAGGCCTCGCCCGGATCGGGCGAGCGCATGAACGCTTCACCGACCAGGAAGGCATGCACCCCGCGGCTGCGCATCGCGACGACATCGGCCTGCCCGAGGATGCCGCTTTCGGTCACCGCAATGCGATTCTCGGGTAATCGGCCCAACAGCGTATACGTCGTCTCCAGCCGGGTGACGAACGTTCTCAAATCGCGATTGTTGATGCCGACGAGCGGCGTGTCGAGCGCCAGGGCAGCATCCAGTTCGGCTGCGTCGTGGACTTCCACCAGCACGCTCATGCCGAGCCCGTGCGCCAGCTGCTCGAGCGCGCGCATCTTCTCCGGCTCCAGCGCGGCCACGATCAGCAGGATGCAATCGGCGCCCCAGGCCCTCGCCTCGTACACCTGGTAAGGATCGACCACGAAATCCTTGCACAATACCGGTAACGCGCAAGCCGCTCGCGCCGCCACGAGATCGTCGGCCGACCCCTGGAAGAACGAGCGATCGGTCAGCACCGAAAGACAGGCGGCGCCGTGGCGTTGATAGCTCGCCGCGATCTGCGCCGGAACAAACGGGTCGCGCAGCAAGCCGCGGCTCGGGCTCGCCTTCTTGATCTCGGCGATCACGGCCGGCTGCCCCGCGCGCAGGCTGGCGCGCATGGCGCCGGCAAAATCGCGAACCGGGGTCGCGCTTGCCGCGCGCGCGCGAATTTCCGGCAACGGCAGGGCTGCAGCTGCCGCGGCGATTTCCTGCGCCTTGACCTCGAGGATGCGTTCCAGGATATTCGGCGGAGACGTGGGCGAGCTCGACATCAAAGCGTGCGGGTGAAGGTTACGAATCGATCGAGCTTGGCGCGAGCCGCTCCGCTGGTCACGGCCTCGCGCGCGCGTTCCACGCCGGCCGCGATCGTCGGCACGACATCGGCGGCATACAACGCCGCGCCCGCATTGACCAGCACGACATCGAGCACCGGCCCAGGCGTTCCGGCCAGCGCCTGCAGCACGCGCGCTTTGGATTCGGCGGCATCCGCCACCTTGAGCGCCGCGTTCTCGCACTCCCGCAGGCCGAAGTCGTTCGGGTGGATGGTGTACTCGCGCACCTGCCCGTCCCTCAGCTCGCCCACCATGGTGTTGCCTTCGAGCGAGATCTCGTCCATGCCGCTCGACGCATGCACCACCAGCACGTGGCGGCTTCCCAACCGCTGCAGCACCCGCACCTGGATGCCCACGAGGTCGGGATGGAACACGCCCAGCAGCTGATTGGGCGCGCCGGCCGGATTGGTGATCGGGCCGAGGATATTGAACAGGGTGCGAACGCCCAGCTCGCGGCGCACCGGCGCGGCGTGCTTCATGGCCGAGTGGTGATTGGGGGCGAACATGAAGCCGATGCCGGTCTCGTCGATCGAGCGGGCGACCTGGGGGGGCGTGAGATTGATGTTCGCCCCGAGCGATTCCAGCACGTCCGCGCTGCCCGAGCTGGACGAGACCGAGCGCCCGCCGTGCTTGGCTACCCGCGCACCGGCCGCCGCCGCGACGAAGGTGGCGGCCGTGGAGATGTTGAAGGTGTGTGCGCCGTCGCCCCCGGTTCCGACGATATCGACCAGGTGCGCCGTGTCCGAGACTTCGACCCGGGTGGCCAGCTCGCGCATCACCTGCGCGGCGGCCGCGATTTCGCCGATCGTTTCCTTCTTGACCCGCAGGCCGGTGATGATCGCGGCGATCAGGACCGGCGACATCTCGCCGCTCATGATCTGGCGCATGAGCGACAGCATCTCGTCGTGGAAGATCTCGCGATGCTCGATGATTCGCGTCAAGGCTTCCTGGGGCTTCATGTCCGCTCGGTGGTCGTGGGGATGGGGAATGATACCGCGACAGCCCACGGCGGGATGGGCGCTGCGCGCTGTCTGAGCGCGCGTCAATCGAATGGATTCCCCTCTGTCTCGTCGCCTGGTGGGTGGGGGACGTTGACCCGGCCACAGGTTGGGGAGCTTGAGGTGGCTACCGGGGCGTTCAGATCAGCGGATCAGCGTACGACCAGCGGATGAAGCCATCGGCCGATTGCGCGCCGATCCCTGGGTGGCAGACTCGCATCCACCCGATGGAAGCTTCGCCGCCGTATCCCGACGAATGTACAAGTCGTTACAAACGCGCCTGCGACGGCGTGTGCGGTGAAGCGTTATTGCCACGGGGCCCGTTGTTCCCATGGCCCGAGGAGGTTGCAGTCATGCTGACCCTGAGCAGTCGTTATCTGCAGCTGGAAACCGCCAGCCACCGCGGCACGGGCGGCGTGAGCGCAGAGAACCGCCAACTGGGGTTCCGGCCGGCCTTCCGGGACACGGACAGCGGGCAAACCTATCTCTCTACGTTCGCTGACGGACGCCCCGCGCCGTTTCACGTCCTCGATGGATTGCCGGAGCCGCTGGTGCTGGCGCGTGACCGCCACGGACGAATTTCCCGCGTGCTCGGCACCATCGTCGCCGGATTTCTGCGCGACGGCACCTTCTACACCCGCGCCGAAGCTGCAGCATTGGTCGGCGAGGAAGCCGCGCAGATGGCGTAGCGCCGGCCTTTCCCGGCGCGCTGATCAGGCGCGTCCGGTGACGGCGGGAACGGCATCCGAGGCCGAGTCGCCGAACGCACGCTCGGGCTGCTGCTTCAGAAAATTGCGCAACAGGTCATGCCCCGCCTCGGTCAGGATCGACTCCGGGTGGAACTGCACGCCTTCGACGGCTTTCTCCCGGTGGCGCACGCCCATGATCTCGCCGTCGTCGGTCCAGGCGGTGATTTCCAGGGATGCAGGCAGGCTCGCGCGCTCGATCACTAGCGAGTGGTAGCGCGTCGCGGTGAGCGGGTTGGGCAAGCCGGCGAAAACGCCCTTGCCTTCGTGGTGAATCGGCGAAGTCTTGCCGTGCATGACGCGCTTCGCATGCACGATGCGCCCGCCGAAGGCCTGACCGATCGCCTGATGGCCCAGGCAGACGCCCAATATCGGGATATCGCCGGCGAAACGCTCGATCAGCGACACCGAGACACCGGCCTCTTTCGGCGTGCACGGCCCGGGCGAAATCACGATCGCCCGCGGCGCGAGCATCGCCGCCTCTTCGAGTGTGATCTCGTCGTTGCGGAACACGCGCACGTCCTCCCCCAGCTCGCCCAGGTATTGCACCAGGTTGTAGGTGAAGGAATCGTAGTTGTCGAGCATCAGCAACATAGTTACTTATCCAATTGATTTTA
>WHTS01000025.1 GCA_009377585.1 Betaproteobacteria bacterium | reverse complement strand
CTAGGGGTTCGTGTTCATCGGCAGAGCTGGCGCAGGAATATGCAATCGCGGGAGTGATTCGTGAAGACCGCGAAATAGACGAGGATGCCATGCCGGCCGCCGATGACCGTCGGCCGCAACCACCGTTAGGCCGCACTTCTTGGTCCAGTACAGGTGCCGGGTATTGCTGCGCGATACGCGCAGCGGCGGTATGCCCTTGGCCCGCATCGCTTCGGTCGAGATCAGAACTTCCAGATCGATGTCGAACGCGCCTGCACGCTGATCTTCGTCGTCCCAAAGGTAATCGAGCGGCCGAGGATCGCCTGCGGGACGCGGCGGCTGGGCGATGCGAAACGGCGCCAGCGCTTCGGCCGTCACGATCCACGGCGAGATCGTCGTGCCGAAATTCTTGGACAGGAACGGTCCCAGCGGCGCGGACTCCCAGCGCTGGATGTCGCGCGCCGACCAATCGTTCAGCAGTCCGAGACCAGCGACATGCTCGCCGGCACGGCCGATCGGTATCGGCTCGCCCAGGTCGTTGCCGGGGCCTGCCCAGATGCCAAGCTCCAATTCGAAATCGAGCTTGGTGGACGGGCCGAACTGCGGTATCTGCGAATCGCCCAGAAGCCGTTGACCGCGCGGCCGGCGCAATGGCGTCGCCGACGGCCGGATGCTCGAGGCACGGCTGTGGTAGGCAACAGGCACGTACTTGTAGTTCGGCGCGAGCGGCGGGTTCTGCCCGCGCCGCCGCCCACCGTTGGCCGCGTGCTCGATGCCCGCGAAAAAATCGGTATAGGCGCCGATCGCAGCCGGCAGATGCAGCGTGCATGCGCCAGCCTCATGGATCAAGTGCTCGCGCAAGCCTTCGACCTGTCCGCGCTCCGGACCATCGACGGCAAGCAGCGAAGAGACTCGGCGGCGCAACGCGATGCGCGACGCGGGCCCCAGCGCCAGCAGTGCGTTCAGGGCGCCGCCGCTTGCCGCCTCGGCGGCTCGCTTCGCCTCGCCCGTGAAAAGGCCCGCTTCGAGCGCGGCCGCGATGTCGAAGATGCTGTCTCCGACCGCGACGCCAGCCCGTAGCTCGGACGAAGCGCGGCTAAAAACGCCGAGCGGCAGATTCTGAAGCGGAAACTCGGAATGCCCTTGCGCCGATTCGAGCCAGCTCGTGCGCTTCGGGTCGTGCGTTTCGTCGAGTGCGATTGGCATATGCGGCGTCTCCCTCTCACCCAAGCGTGTGTGCAACCGCC
This sequence comes from Betaproteobacteria bacterium, assembly GCA_009377585.1. Taxonomy (NCBI): domain Bacteria; kingdom Pseudomonadati; phylum Pseudomonadota; class Betaproteobacteria; species Betaproteobacteria bacterium. Next base: position 63,513 of record WHTS01000025.1, on the reverse strand, counting down.
GTACCGCGTCGCGGGCGGCGGCTGCGCGCTCGAACTGTCGCAGAAAGCGCCGAAGCGCGCAATGCGTTCGCCGACACCCGCCTCAGGCACGCGCCTCCAGGCGAGGACCCCAACGGCTCGCGTCGGACTTGAGCATGCGCCGTTCCGCCAGGTAGTGCTTCGCCCGCGCCCGGTCCCCGCCGCGCAGCGCCGCTTCGATCAGCGTCAACGTGATGAGATCGCGCTGGGCATGGCTGCCGCCGAAGCGGTTCGCAATGTCGCGCACCGGCTCCATCCGATCGATCGCTTGTGCATACTTCGCGAGGCTGAAGGCTTCCACCGCCTCCGCGAGAGGGATCCCGACCTCCCGCGCCATGCGGGCCAGGTCGTCGCTGCCCTGCGCCGTGCGCGCCGTGGCGTCCTTCACGTGGGCAAGCGCCTTGCCGCGGCCGCAAGCGGCGAACGCCATCGCCGCATGGAAATCGTTGAAGGCGTAGAACCCGGCCTCGTCCGCAAGCTGTTGCTCCCATTCGTCGGCAATAACCTCGAAGCGGGCGCCGGTATCGACGCCTTCCAGGTAAAGACGCCACAAGAGCGCAGTCGCATCCACCAGCGAAAGAACGATCTGCGAGCGCTCCGGATGTATCTCGCTATCGTAGAGCGCGAGCACCTTGTCGTACTGCGCACCGTCGAGATAGAACAGGGCGAGATGCCACCAGTTGTGGAACGCGAACGCATTGTCGGGCGCCCAGTTGCCGCGGCGCGATTCGAGCCACGCGATGCCTTCGCCGATGCGCCCCTGCATCTCCATCACGTGCGTTCCTGCATGCACAGCCCAGCCGTCGCACACTTCGATCTCGAGCGCGCGCCGCGCCTCGGCCTCGGCCTGCGGATACTGGTTCATCTCCTCCAGGCCAAACGCGTGCATGCCGAGCACGTAAGAGTAACCGGGCACGGCGCTGTCCCAGTGCGGCAGCACCCGGGTCACGCGATTGCGCAAATTGAGCGCATCGCCGCGAAAGAAATCCATCAGATGTGCCGACTGCAATGCGAGCGCATCGCGTGGATATTCGGTCAGGATTCGATCGAGTGTACGGCAACCGTCGTTCCATTGCGCCGCCCGGAATTGCCGCAGCGCTTGCAGCAACATCCGTTCGCGGTCGTTCGCAAGCTCGTTGCGCTCGGCGGCGGCGCCCAAACACGCATCGATCGTGGGACCGTACTTGCGTTCGCCGAGCGAGTATAGAACGAGCCCCTTCATGAGGTGACCGGTGATGAAGTCCGGATCCTCCGCCAGCGCCGCATCGAGCGTCGCGATCGGGTCGCCGACGTAGGACTGGAACTGGCGCAGGGCCGTCTCGTAGTGTTGCAATGATTCGCTGCAGCCGGCGCTGACCGGCACGCCGCGGGCGTCGTGTCTCATGGTGCCTCCTTCGTTGCTCTCTTTGCTCTTATCTCTGGCGATCTTCGAATGGCTCAATAGCCGCCGTACGAGCTGCTGCTCGAGTTCGCAGCCGGTGTACCAGAAGCCTTGCCTTCGCGCACGACATGCCATACCCCGCCCTGACCGTCGCCCTTCGCATCGCCGGGTTGCGTGTCGGCCGCGAAGTAGTACAGCGGTTTTCCGTGCAGCGCCCACTGCCTGGTCCCGTCGTCGCGCACGATCGCCTCGAACCCGGCACGCTTCCGCTCGCCCTCCTTGGTCAGGAACGGCGGCCAGGCAGCGGCGCAAGCTGCGTTGCAATTGATTTTGTTCGGCGCATCCTGGGTGAAGGTGTAGAGCGTGCGCTCGGTTGCGTCGGCGAGCAGGCCGTGCTGCTGCCCGACCGTCTGGGCCTGAGTCAATCCGCTGGCGAATGCGGCCGCCAATGCGGCCATGACCATCTTGTTCATCGATCGTCTCCCGGCTGTTCGAAGGCAACGCGCAATTGCGTTTCCAGGCCGATATACGTTGCCGCCTCCCCACTCGGAGACAGCCGCACGAACGATTTTCGTCTACCAGAGCTTGACGCAGTTGCCGCTGAGAATCGCTTCGCCCGGCTTGTCGCCCGGCTTGGCGGGAACGTCTTGCAGCGTAACCATCAGGCGCGGCACGTTGGACAGGAGTTTCTCCGAAGTGTCGGCCATCCGGAAGCTGCCTTTGCCCTCGGCGGGAATGACCCCAAGCGGGAATGGCTCGCCCTTGGCGGGAAGCGCCCACAGCTGCAACACCTTGCCGGCCGGAACGTCGATTCGGCGCAGGATCTTGACCGACAGCGTTCGGCCATGTCGCATCGAGCTCGCCAGCACGACCGGCGCCCCGGTCGAATCCGTCAGCAGGCCGACGTAGCTCGCAGGCAGCGTCGCGCGCTCCTGGATGATCTCGTCCACCGGCACCAGCACGGTCGGGTAGAGGCGCACCAGGCCGACCGTCGCGACCACGCCGAACGCCACTCCCAGAATCGGTGCGAGCCAGCCGTACCATCGCGGCGAAGCCGCAGGGCGCACGGCGGCGCCGATGCGGCGCTCGATCGCTCCCCAGCTCGCCGCGGCCGGCTCGACCGGCGGCACCGATTGCGCCAACGGATTGAGCCGCCGCTCCCACGCCGTGACCGCCTCGACCGCACGCGGGACGACACGCAGGATCGCCTGGAAGCGACGCCGCACGCGTCCGCTCATGGTGCCGAGCACGTATTCGGCAGCGAGCCGATCCAGCAGATCGGGACGGTCGTAATTCATGCAAGCCGGTCGAGGCAGCGCTTCAGGCGCTCCAGCCCGCGCCGCAGCCAGACTTTGACGCTGCCGATGGGAGAACCCATGGTTTGCGCGACTTCCGAGTGGCTGAGTCCCTGGTAGTAGGCGAGTGCGAGGCACTGCCGCTGCGGCCCTTCGATGAGCGCAAGGCAATCGCGGATGGCGAGCGCATCGGCGGCCTTTTCCAGCAGGCCGAGGGGATTCGGTCCGTCGTCGGCGATCTCGCGCGCCTGCCGCTCGCCGTCATCGTCGAGCGACTCGGTCCTGCGCCGGGAAGCGCCGCGCAGCTCGTCCAGGGCCCGGTTGCGCACGATGGCGGTGAGCCACGTCATGGGCTGGCTCAGCGCCGCCTGATAGGCGCCGGCCCGGTTCCATGCGTTGACGAAGGCATCCTGCAACACTTCCTCTGCGCGCTCCCTTTGTCTCACTATACGAAGCGCGACGCCCAACAGATACGGTGCGGTGGCATCGTACAAGCGGCGGAAAGCGGCCCGATCCTGCAGCGCGACGCGGCTCAGGAGCTCCTGCAGCTCGCCGGATGGGGTCACGATCTGGGCCCTGGCACTAGCGCAGCGCGTCGATGCCGCGCAGCAGGTTCACCATCTCGATCGCGGCCGCGGCGCACTCGGCGCCCTTTTGTTGCACGCGTTCGGCCGCCTGGTCGTCGGTATCGCAGGTGAGCACACCGTTGGCGATCGGTATGCCCGTGTCGAGTTGCACGCTCGTGATCCCGCTGGCCGATTCGTTCGAGACGATCTCGAAGTGATAGGTCTCGCCGCGGATGACGGCGCCGAGCGCGATCAAGGCGTCGAAACGGCGGCTTTGCGCCAGCTTCTGCAAGACCAGCGACAGCTCCAGGGCGCCCGGGACGGTGACGATCAGGACATCGGAATCATTCACCCCGTGCTTGCGCAGCGCCGCGGTGCACGCGGACAGCAGTCCCTCGCCGACTTCCGCGTTGAACCGGGCCACGGCGATGCCGATGCGCAGGCCGGTCCCGTCCGGTTTCGGTTCGAGCTCTTGGATTGCGTTCGAGCGTGCCATCGCGAACCCCTCGTCTGCGTCAGTCTGCCGGCAGCAGATAGCCGGTCACTTCCAGATCGAATCCCACCATGCTCGGCATCTTGCGCGGAAGCGCCATGAGCCGCATGCGAGCGACGCCCAGGTCGCGCAAGATCTGCGCACCGATGCCGTAGGTGCGCAACGTCACCGAGCTCGGGCCCGTGTCGGCCACATCCGCGGCACGAGCGCGTTCGAGCAGATCCTGCCCGGTCTCTGGCCGGTGCAACAGCACGATGACGCCCGCGCCTTCGCGCGCGACCGCGGCCATTGCGTCGTTGAGATTCCACGAGTGGCGCTGGCTTCGAATGTCGAGCAGATCGATGGCCGAAAGCGGCTCGTGCACGCGCACCAGCGTCTCGGCCTGCGGCGAGATCGTTCCGCGCACCAAGGCAAAATGGATTGTGGCGGCGATCTTGTCGCCATAGGCCACGAGCCGGAAAGGACCGTGAAACGTCTCGACCTCGCGCTCGTACAGGCGAACGACCAGCTTCTCGGTGCGGCTGCGGTAGTGGATGAGATCGGCGATCGTGCCGACCTTGAGCCCGTGCAGGGCGGCGAACTCGAGCAGGTCCGGCAGCCGCGCCATCTCGCCGTCCTCTTTCAGCACCTCGCAGATCACCGCCGCTGGAGAAACCCCGGCGAGCGAGGCCAGATCGCAGCCCGCCTCGGTATGCCCCGCCCGCACCAGCACCCCGCCGGGCTGCGCCGTGAGCGGAAAGATGTGGCCGGGCTGGACGATGTCGTGCGCGCTCGCGTCGGCCCGGGTGGCTGCACGCACGGTCTGCGCGCGGTCGGCCGCCGAGATGCCGGTCGTCACACCTTCGGCGGCTTCGATCGACACGGTGAACGCCGTTCGGTGCGGCGCCCGGTTGTTGGCCACCATGGGCGGCAGCTCGAGCTGACGGCAACGCTCTTCGGTGAGCGTCAGGCAGATGAGGCCGCGGCCGTAGCGCGCCATGAAGTTGATCGCTTCGGCGCTGACGAAGTCGGCTGCGAGCACCAGGTCGCCTTCGTTCTCGCGCTCCTCGTCGTCGACGAGGATCACCATCTTGCCGGCGCGCATGTCGGCGATGATTTCCGGAATTGGGCTGACGGCCATGATGTGCAACTTTGCGGCGCGAGCGCGGGCGCGCCCGTCACGAATGCGAGGATTCTAGCATTGCGCGCCCAGCGAGCGTCCGCGGAGCCCGTTATGGCTGTCCCATTTCGGGCCCGACTCGCGCCTCGTTCAGAACCCTTGCTCCAGCGCGCCGCCTCGGCCACATGAACCTACCGGACTCCCTCCGGCGGCTCAAACACGTTCTTGGCGGTCGGCGGTCAGGCAGGCAGGTCGGTTCAGTGCCGTGAAATCCCAGACCGCACGGGTTCGATTCATCGTTCACTACGCCGGATCATTTCGGCGTGACGACTACCCAGAAAGCGTCCCCTGCTGGAAAACGATCGAACTGCAGGGACAGCACTGAATTTGCCGGCGCCGCATTGAAGCTGGTCATGCTATCGGCTTTGGGCGTGCTCTTTGCTGCAAACCTGGACGCGTTCATCTCGGCGTAAAACTTGTAGACCCAGTAGAGAGGCTGAGGCGTCAACTTATTTGGCACGAGGAGTCCCGAAAAGCCATACCAACAGGACTGGTAAGAAATAGGCGATCCGACATCTCCGCCCCAACAGGCCTTATTGGCCTGGTCGACATTCGACGATTCCAGGTTACTGAGCCATCCCACTGCGTGCCCCGGAATGAACATCGTGTCTTCCCCGTGATATTCATTGATATGAATTTCAGGGCAGGACGGCTGGCAAATCCCCGGATGCTCTTTGAAAAAAGCTCTCATGGTAGCCACATGCTGCCCAATCACGTCGGGGTCCTTGCCAAGCTCATGCCAGGAGATGGCATCGAAGCGAATGCCATCTCGCGCCATTTGGTCGATCAGCGCATTCAATACCTTCGGCTTGAACGACACGATGCTTGGGCCGACGGTTTTGGCGTCCGGTCGTATTTGCTTGACCAGGAGATACGCGTCCTTCGCCAGTTGATACAACTCAGCTTGCGAAACATTCTTGAACGTCAAATCAGGCTCGGCCAAGAGATATTAAAGATATCTTGCAGATTCAACACGGTACTCGTGCCAAACCTTGCGTCATAGTGATAGTCCGTGACGACGAACCTATAAATGTCCGCACCGTAGCCATAACCGCGTATCCCGGAAAACCGCCACGATGTTGGCTTCAAGGCAGAAATTAGAGCGTCAGCTGCGTTGGACACGGCCGTTGGGCCGTTATAGGTATTGGAACCATTGAGGAAGCCTTTGGATCGTGGTCAGACGCCCTTCGAAACGATTAAAAACCGCTCGATATAGCGAGCCAGTATGTCGACCTCGATGTTCACCCGCCTGCCGGGCGCGAGCGCACCGAGATTGGTGGCAGCGAGCGTATGGGGAATGAGATTGACCGAAAACGTGTCGTCCCCGATCTCGTTCACGGTGAGGCTCACGCCGTTCACCGTCACCGAGCCCTTGCGCGCGACATAACGCACGAGGTCAGCGGCGACGCGCACGCCAAGCAACCGGTCATCACCGATGGGCTCGAAGCGGACCACCTCTCCGGTGCCGTCGACATGACCGCTCACCAGGTGACCGCCCAGGCGATCGGATAGCCGCAACGCCTTTTCCAGGTTGACCGCAGCGCCGGCCGCAAAGCCTGCTGTGCACGCAGCCGTCTCGGCCGACACGTCGGCTTCGAATGCGCCCGGCTGCATGCGGGTCACCGTCAGGCAGGCGCCGTCGACCGCGATGCTGTCGCCGATCGCAACGTCGTCCAGCGGCAGGTTACCGGCCTCGATCGCCAAGCAGGCGCCCTGCCCGGCCGGATCGAGACTGCGGATGCGGCCCACGGCGGCAACGATTCCAGTGAACACAGCGCAACTCCTTCTAGCGATTCATCGCGAATCCAGCATACGGGCGAGGATACGCAAGTCCGCTCCGATGCGGCGCACGTCGCGCAGGTCCAGCGCATGGCGCTCGCCAAGTGAATTCAGTTCCGGCAGGTCGAACATGCCACGCGCACGATCCCCGAGCAGGCTCGGCGCAAAGTAGAGCAGTATTTCGTCGGCCAGCCTCTCGCGCAGCAACGCACCATTCAAGATGGGCCCCGCTTCGACATGGATTTCGTTTATCGCGCGCGTGCCCAGCTCGGCCATGAGCGCCGCCAGATCGACCTGACCGTCCGCCCCGGGAATGACCAGCGTTTCGCTGCCGGCCGCACGCAACGTCGCCGCCTTTGCCGTGTCCTGATGGGCCGCAACCACCAGCGCTCCGCCGCCCGCCAGGACGTTCGCCTGCGGCCCGATGGTCATGCGCGAGTCGACGACGATCCGCAAGGGCTGGCGCGATGCGGTCACATCGCGCACGGTCAGGCGAGGATCGTCCGCGCGCACCGTGCCGATACCGGTGAGTATCGCGCAGGCGCGGGCCCGCCACGCGTGACCGTCCGCACGCGCCTCGGGGCCGGTGATCCATTGGCTCGCGCCGTTCGAAAGCGCGGTCTTTCCGTCCAGCGTCGTGGCGATCTTGAGTCGCACCCAGGGCCGGCCGCGTTGCATGCGGCTTACGAACCCGATATTGAGCTCGCGCGCCTTTTCCTCCAGCACGCCCGCCTCGGCCACGATCCCGGCGGCTTGCAGCTTCGCCAACCCAGCCCCGGACACGAGCGGATTCGGATCCTTCATGGCCGCGACCACGCGCGCGACACCGGCATCGATCAGCGCGTCGGCGCACGGCGGCGTGCGGCCGTGGTGGCAGCACGGCTCCAGCGTCACATAGGCGACCGCGCCTCGCGCCGCTTCGCCCGCCGCGCGCAGCGCCGCGATCTCGGCGTGCGCCTCGCCGGCGCGCTCATGCCAACCCTCGCCGACGACCGCACCTGCGCGCACCAGCACGCATCCCACACGCGGATTCGGCATGGTCGTGTTGAGGCCGCGCTCGGCAAGCCGGAGCGCACGAGCCATGAATTCCTGGTCGGCGGGTATGGACACGACTGCTGTGCGATCGGGAAAAAATCCTGGAAACGAACGATTCATTCGGCTCTTGCTGTCACTCCCGCTCTAGCGGAAGTGACCTCCCGCGCAGGCGGGAGTCCAGGACACCAAAATCGCGTCCTGCATATCGCCAGGGCTATCCTGGATTCCCGTTTACACGGGAATGACGACATCAACTCGCCTTGCGCCGGCTGTTCGGCTTCTGCACTTCCTGGATCACGTTACGGAAGTCCTCGATATCCTGAAACGAGCGATAGACCGACGCGAACCGGATGTAGGCGACCTGGTCGAGCTGATAGAGCTCCTCCATCACCATGTCGCCGATCTGGCGTGCGGGCACCTCGCGCACGCCCAGCGCCAGCAGATTCTGGACGATGCGCTCAACCGCCGCGTCGACTTTCTCCGTCGGCACCGTGCGCTTGTGCAGCGCGCGCCGAAAGCCGGTCACGAGCTTGTCGCGGCTGAACTCGGTGCGCCGCCCGTCCTGCTTGATCACCTGCGGCAGGCGCAGCTCGATCGTCTCGTAGGTGGTGAAGCGCTTGCTGCACTTGGGGCAGCGCCGGCGCCGGCGCACGCTCGTGCCCTCCTCGTTCACGCGCGAATCGACCACCTGGGTGTCGGGCGCGTTGCAGAAGGGGCACTTCACGATGGCATCTCAACGCCCGCGCCGCGTGTACACGGGGAAGCGCCGGCAGAGCTTGCGCACTTCCGCCGCCACCTGTCCGATCTTGCGCCGGTTGCCCGGCGCATCGAGCACGTCCGCGATCAGTTCCCCGACCTTGCGCGCTTCCGTGAGCCCGAAGCCGCGGGTGGTCATCGCGGGAGAGCCGAGCCGGATGCCGCTGGTGACCGCCGGTTTCTCGGGATCGTTCGGGATCGCGTTCTTGTTCACCGTGATGCCGACCTTGCCGAGCAGCGCCTCGACCTCTTTGCCGGTAAGCCGCTTCGGCTGCAGGTCCAGCAGGAACATGTGGCAATCGGTGCCGCCCGATACGACCCGGCATCCGCGCGCGACCAGCACTTCGGCCAGCGCCTTGGCGTTCGCCAGCACCTGCTTCTGATAGCGCTTGAACGCCGGGGTCATCGCTTCGTGGAACGCCGCTGCCTTGGCGGCGATCACGTGCATGAGCGGGCCGCCCTGCGCGCCCGGGAATACCGCCGAGTTGATCGGCTGCGCGAGCTCGGCATCGGCGAGGATGAAGCCCCCGCGCGGCCCGCGCAACGTCTTGTGCGTGGTGCTGCCGATCACGTGCGCGACATCGACCGGGCTCGGGTACAGGCCAGCGGCGATGAGACCGGCATAGTGTGCCATGTCGACGAAGAGCTTGGCGCCGATGGCGTCGGCGACCTTGCGGAATCGCGCCCAGTCGATCACGGGCGCGTAGGCCGAGGCGCCTGCAACGATCACCTGCGGCTTGTGCGCCTCGGCCAGTCGCTCGACCTGCGCATAGTCGATGCGCTCGGTTTCGGGATCGAGACCGTAGGCGACCACCTTGTAGAGCTTGCCGCTGAAGTTGACAGGCGAACCGTGGGTGAGGTGACCGCCGTGCGCGAGCGACATGCCGAGGATGGTATCGCCCGGCTTGATGATGGCCGCATAGATCGCCTGGTTCGCCTGCGCGCCGGAATGGGGTTGAACGTTGGCGAACTGCGCTCCGAACAGCTTCTTGGCCCGATCGATCGCGAGCTGCTCGGCGATGTCGACGAACTCGCAGCCGCCGTAGTAGCGCCGCCCGGGATAACCCTCGGCGTATTTGTTGGTCAGCACCGAGCCCTGGATCTCCATCACCTGCGGACTCGCGTAGTTTTCCGAGGCGATCAGCTCGATATGATCCTCCTGGCGCTGCGCCTCCTTGTCGAGCGCGCGCGCGAGCGCGCGATCCGTGATCTTACGGCGATCCATGCGACTCCACCCGGTGCTGGCAAACGCGTCATTCTAGCCCGGCTTCGGGCCGGCCGCATGCTGGATCGGCTGAAGTCCGCTGCAAAGCAATCAACATTGCGCGAGCGGTTGCGCGGCTTTGCGGCCGCTCCCCATCCTGTTGGACAATCGGTACACCGAAGCCATCGGGCAAGCGGATGCGAGCTCTACTGAAGGTTGCACGCGGAATCGACGCGGCGAACGCCGCGTTCGGGCGCATTGCGGTATGGCTCGTGCTGCTCGCCTGCGCGGTCAGCGCGGGCAACGCCGTATCGCGTTATGCCTTCGATCTGTCCTCCAATGCCTGGCTGGAACTGCAGTGGTACATGTTCGCCGGCATGGTGATGCTGGGCGCTCCGTTCGTGCTCAAAGTGAACGGCCACGTGCGCGTGGATATTCTCTACGGTCAGGCTTCGCCGCGTACCCGCGCCTGGATCGACCTGGCCGGCCTGGCTCTGTTCCTGTTGCCGGTGATGATCGCCCTGATGGTGATGTCGTGGCCGTTCTTCGTCGAGTCGTACCTCGACAACGAAGTTTCCGGCAACGCCGGCGGGCTGCTGCGCTGGCCGGTGAAGCTCGTCATCCCGGTCGGATTCGCACTGATGGTCTTGCAAGGGATCGCCGAAGTGATCAAGCGCATCGGCTTCCTGCTCGGGCTGATCGAAATGAACGCGCAGTACGAAATGCCCCTGCAATGATCACGCGCGAGCTGATGCCGCCGCTCATGTTCGGTGGCTTGATCGTGATCATGCTGATCGGCTTTCCGGTAGCATTCTCGCTCGCGGCGCTCGGGCTCGCCTTCGGCCTCGCCAGCATCCACCTCGGCTTCTTCCCGCCCGAGTATCTGTACAACCTGCCGTTTCGCATCTTCGGCATCATGTCGAACGAGCTGCTGCTGGCGATCCCGTTCTTCACCTTCATGGGCGCGATCCTGGAGCGTTGCGGGCTGGCCGAAGATCTGCTCGAAGGCTGCGGGCAGTTGTTCGGGCCGCTGCCGGGAGGGCTCGCCTATGCCGTCATCGTGGTGGGCGCGATCCTCGGCGCGATCACCGGCACGGTGGCGGCATCGGTGATCGCAATGGGCGTCATCTCGCTGCCGATCATGCTGCGCTACCGCTACGACAGGCGCATCGCCACCGGCACGATCGCCGCATCGGGCACGATCACGCAGCTCATTCCGCCCTCGCTCGTGCTGGTGGTGCTGGCCGATCAGATCGGGCGTTCGGTGGGCGACATGTACAAGGGCGCACTCGGGCCCTCGATCGTGCAGACGCTGATCTTCCTCGCCTTCATCGCCGTCGTTGCGTTCTTCCGCCCGCACTGGGTGCCGCCGCTGCCGAAGGAAGCGCGCACGTTGCACGGCTGGGCGCTGGTCAATCGCGTCCTGTGGGGCATGGTGCCTTCGATCGTGCTCATCTTCCTCGTGCTGGGGACGATCTTCATGGGGATCGCCACGGCGACCGAAGCCGGTGCGCTCGGCGCCGTGGGTGCAATCGCGCTGGCGGCATTGCATCGCCGACTCACCTGGCGGCTCGTGCGCGAAGGCATGGAGATCACCATGCGCATCACCGCCATGGTGATCTTCATCCTGATCGGCTCGACGGTATTCAGCCTGGTGTTCCAGGGGGTCGACGGCTCGCTCTGGATCGAACATCATCTCTCGAACCTGCCCGGCGGCACGGTCGGGTTTCTGCTCTTCGTCAACCTGTTCGTCTTTTTTCTCGCGTTCTTTCTCGACTTCTTCGAGATTGCCTTCATCATCATTCCGCTGCTGGCGCCCGTGGCGGACAAGATGGGCATCGATCTCATCTGGTTCGGCGTGCTGTTGTGCGTGACGCTGCAGACCTCGTTCATGCACCCGCCGTTCGGCTTCGCGCTGTTCTACCTGCGCGGGATTGCGCCGAAGGAGGTCAAGACCAGCGACATCTACTGGGGCGCGATTCCGTGGGTCGGGCTGCAGCTCGTGATGGTGGCCATCGTGATCCTGTGGCCGGGCCTGGTCACGATGTGGCTGGACACGGAAGACAAGATCGACCTCGACAAGGTGAAGATCGAGATTCCGATGCCGGAGTTCGTGCCGCCCGATCCGAATCAGTTCCTGCCGCCCGGAAAGTCCGAATCCACGCCCCGCGAGCCTGGCGCCGGCCCCACCGAATCGTCCCACGGCGAGGACCAGGACGCGGCCAAGGCCCTCGAGCGGGATCTGTTGCGGGAGCCTGCGAAGCAGTAGAAGGTCTGCTTCGCGGCGACGCGATGCGACTGGCATCGCGCCTCGCCGGAAAACCACACCACCCGGCGCTTCGCGCCACCCCTCCTCCTGAGAGGAGGGGAGATTCAAAAGCATTCCCCTCCTGCCAAGGAGAGGCTGGACGCGACAATGTCGCGGATGGGGTGGTTCTGAGAGGAGCGGAGATCCAAAGCATTCCCCTCCTGCCAAGAGGGGCTGGACGCGACAATGGCGCGGACGGGGTGGTCTCGAGACGCCAGGCGCTATGCAGACGCACTACGCGGTATCACTTCTTCGCGGCCGCCGGTCTCTGTACCGGGCGCGTATAGGCGAAATTGTCGAAGGCGAACTCGGCGACACGGAACCACAGATACTGGTCGTCGCGGAACTTCTTCCACTGCGGATAGATGCGCGCCCAGTGCTTGCTCTTCTGCGCCAGCTCGCCGTAGAGCTCGAAGGCCGCCTTCTCGCACGCTTCCATGACCGCGCGTGGGAACGGGCGCAACCGCGCCCCGCCCGCCACGAGCTTGCGCAGCGCATCGGGGTTGCGTACATCGTAGCGCGCGAGCATATGGACGTTCGACTCGGCCGCCACCGCCGCGATGGCCGCCTGGTAGCTCTTCGGCAGCTCGGCGAACTTCTTCGCGTTCACCATGAGCGAGAGCTGCGGACCGCCCTCCCACCAGGCCGGGTAATAGTAATAGCGGGCGACCTTGTGGAAGCCGAGCTTCTCGTCGTCGTAGGGGCCGACCCACTCGGCCGCGTCGATCGTGCCGCGCTCGAGCGCCTGGTAGATTTCGCCCCCCGCGATCTGCTGCGGCACCACGCCGAGCTTCACCAGCACCTGTCCGGCAATGCCCGCGATGCGCATCTTCAGGCCCTTCAAGTCCGCGACCGTGCGAATTTCCTTGCGATACCAGCCGCCCATCTGGGCGCCGGTGTTGCCGGCGTTGAACTCGACCACGCCGTAATCCTTGTACAGCTCGGCCATCACTTCGCGCCCGCCGCCTTCGTACCACCAGGCGTTCTGCTGGCGCGCGTTCAGGCCGAACGGCACGTTGGTGCCGAACGCGAACGCCGGGTCCTTGCCGACGTAGTAGTACGGCGCAGTGTGTCCGGCCTCCACCGTCCCGCTCTGAACGGCGTCGAGCACTTGCAGCGCGGGCACGACCTCACCGGCGGCGAAAACGCGAATCTGGAACTTGTTGTCGGTGATCTCGGCGATACGCCGGGTGATCAGCTCGGCGGGATAGAAGACGGTGTCCAGGCTTTTCGGGAAGCTGGAAGCGAGCCGCCATTGGACGCTCGGCTGCGCCTGCGCGATCGCTGGCGCCGCTGCGGCGGTACCTGCGAGTCCGGCGGCGGCGAGCGTAAGGAACTTGCGCCGTTGCCGGCGAGCGGCTTCAGCATTGGCATGCACGGCCGGCGCAGCACGGCGGCGATGCGATCGTGTCATCGATCTCCTCCCATCTCGAACCTATCGAACTGTTTCGTGTTTCACGACACTGTTCGACGCTCACGTCCGACCCTCTCTCAAGGGAGAGGCGGAGCGTCGTGTCCGTATCGCCTGCCTCCAGCACGAAACGATCGATACGGGGACGCGGCCAAGCGTCTCAATCGCCGGCGATCGTCATCTGGCCGATCAGCACCGAGCCGCTGACGCGCGAGCCGCGCACCATGACGTCGTTGCCTACCGCGTCGATGCCGAGGAACATGTCCTTCAGGTTCGAGGCGATGGTCACCTCCTGCACGGGGAAAGCAATCGTCCCGTTCTCGACCCAGAATCCGGCGGCACCGCGCGAATAATCGCCGCTCACCATGCTCACGCCCATGCCGAGCAGCTCGGTCACGAGCAACCCGCGCCCCATGCGCTTGAGCATCCCGGCGAGGTCGAGCTCGCCCGGCTCGAGCACGAGATTGTGGTTGCCGCCCGCGTTTCCGGTCGAGCGCATGCCGAGCTTGCGCCCCGAATAGGTGCCGAGGAAGTAGCCCTGCAGAACGCCCGCCTCGACCACGTTGCGTGCGTGGGTTGCCACGCCCTCCTCGTCGAACGCGGTGCTCGCGAGCCCACGCGGCAGATGCGGCCGCTCGGCAATCGTCACGCAGGGAGAAAAAATCGGCTTCCCCAGCGCATCGACCAGGAAGGATGACTTGCGGTAGAGATTTCCCCCGCTCGCCGCCGAAACGAAATGCCCGAGCAGGCCGCTCGCGAGCGGCGCCTCGAACAGCACCGGGGCTTGGGTCGTATCGATCTTGCGCGCGCCCAGCCGCTTGAGCGTGCGCTCGCCGGCGATGGTACCGACGCGATCGGCCGGATCGAGCGTTTCCGGATCGCGCGCCGAGGTGTACCAGTCGTCGCGCTGCATCGCGTCGTCCTTGCCAGCGATGACGGCGCAGGAAATATGATGGCGCGAGCTCGGGTAGCCGGCCATGAACCCAGCCGAGTTGCCATAGACGAAGTGCGCGTCGTGCGTTCCCACCGAAGCGCCTTCGGAGTTGGTGATGCGTTTGTCCACCGCGAAAGCCGCCGCCTCGCAAGCTTGCGCGAGCTCGATCGAGCGTTCGACGCTGATGCCCCAGGGCCGATACAGATCGAGATCCGGAATGTCGCGCGCGAGCAGGTCTTCGTCCGCGAGGCCGGCGCAATCGTCGGCGGCGGTGAAGCGCGCGATGGTCAGGGCCTTGTCGATGGTATCGCTGATCGCCTGCGGCGACAGATCGGTGCTGCTCGCGTGGCCACGCTGCTGGCCGATATAGACCGTGAGCGCAAGCCCCTTGTCGCGGGTGTACTCGATGGTCTCGACTTCACCCTGGCGCACCGTCACGCTTTGACCGAGGCTCTCGGACACCTCGGTCTCGGCGGCGGTGGCGCCCCGCGCACGCGCTTTGGCGAGCACGTCGCCGACGATTTCCTGGAAGCGGTCGGGGGTAAAACTGAAACGCGTGTCCGGCATTGAAGGCTCGCGTCGCAAAGAGGGCTATCATAGCAGCTCGACCGACCGCAACTGCCCGCATCCCGTGACCGAACCGCCCGGCAACGACGACCCCCAGCCGGTCAGCAAAACCCGCCGCAAAAAGGACATGCACGCGCTCCAGGCGCTCGGCGAAGCACTGGTCGCGCTGCCGTCCGCGCAGCTTGCGGGCCTCGATCTGCCGGAGCGGCTCGCCGATGCGATCGCCCAGGCAAGGCGGATACCGACCTTCGAAGCGCGCCGGCGGCAGATGCAATACATCGGCCGGTTGATGCGCGAGGTGGATGCCGAACCGATCGCGCAGCGCCTGTCGCTCATGCGCAACGAGCGCCGGCGCGACAACACCCGCCATCACGAAGCGGAGCGCTGGCGCGAGCGCCTGTTGGCCGAGGATTCTGCGCTCACCGAGCTTGCCGCCACCCATCCGGGGCTCGACACGCAGCATCTGCATACGCTGGTACGCAATGCGCGCCGCGAGCTCGCCCGCGGCGACCCGCCGAAAGCCAATCGTGCCTTGTTTCGGGCTTTGCGCGATTGCCTGGGCGACCCTCCCGCAGGCGAATCCGGCGGCGCCGACATCGGCTAGCCTCGTATTCCCCTCCTCTCTCGAGGAGGGGTGTCGGCAGAGCCGACGGGGTGGTGTGGTTTGCGCGAGGCGTCCGGGCGGCGAGCGGCAGCGCTATACTCTGCCGCCATGGACGCGCCCGACACGCTCGTCATCGGCCTGGTTTCGATCAGCGACCGCGCCTCGCAAGGCGTCTATCGCGACGAGGGCATCCCCGCGCTGGAGCAATGGTTCCGGGTCGCGCTCGCGAGCCCCTGGCGCACGGTCACGCGCCTCGTTCCCGACGAACAGCCGGTGATCGAGGCGAATCTGAAGGACCTGGCCGACCGCGAGGGTTGTCACCTCGTGCTCACCACCGGCGGCACCGGCCCCGCCCCGCGCGACGTCACGCCGGAAGCGACGGCTGCGGTGGCCGATCGCGTGATGCCGGGATTCGGCGAGCAGATGCGCCAGATCAGCCTTCGCTTCGTGCCCACCGCGATCCTGTCGCGGCAGGTTGCCGTCATCCGCAAGGGCTGCCTCATCATCAACCTTCCCGGACAGCCAAAATCGATCCGCGAAACGCTCGAGGGCCTGAAAGGGCCGCAGGGCGAGACGCTGGTGCCGGGTATATTCGCTGCTGTGCCGTACTGCGTCGATTTGATCGGCGGCCCCTACATCGAGACCCGCGACGAGGTATGCAAGGCGTTCCGTCCCAAGTCCGCCCTTCGCCCCCGGCCCACAACGCGCAATGAATGAACTGGAGACCATCGAGATAGAGACCGGCCCTAGCCCCGCCGCAGCCGTGGTCTGGCTGCACGGGCTCGGCGCCGACGGCAACGATTTCGTTCCGATCGTGAAGGAGCTGCGCTTGCCACCGCAGCTGCGCGTCCGCTTCGTGTTCCCGCACGCGCCCATGATGCCGGTCACCATCAACAACGGCTACGTCATGCGCGCGTGGTACGACGTCACCTTCGATGGACTGGACCGGCGTCCGGACGCGCGCGGCATCGTCGCCTCGCAGGCCGCCATCGAGGCCCTGGCTGCGCGCGAGCAGGCGCGCGGGATTGCATCCGAGCGCATCGTGCTGGCCGGGTTTTCGCAAGGCGGCGCGATCACGCTGCAAGCCGGGCTGCGCCATGCGCAGAGGCTGGCCGGACTGATGGTGCTTTCGAGCTACCTGCCGCTGCCGGAAACCCTCGCTGCCGAAGCGGCCCAGGCGAACGCCGCAACGCCGATCTTCATGGCGCACGGCACGGACGATCCGGTCATCGACATCGAGCTCGGTCAACGCTCGCGCGCCCTGCTGGCCGAACGAGGTTACCCGGTGGAATGGCACGAATATCCGATGCCGCACTCGGTCTGCCTGGAGGAGATCGAGGACATCAGCCGCTGGCTGCAGCAGGTTCTGCAGTAGCGGGCAGCGGGGCGACCAGCGCCGCCTCCCTCCCCCGGCGCACGTCCACGCCCGCGAGCAGCGCGAGGCCCGCAAGAAAATAGATGCCCGTGACGAGGAAGGCGATGCGATGCTCGCCCTGGGTGATGGCGACGATCGCGCCGTAGGTGATGGGCCCCAGGATCGACGAGAGCTTCACGCCCAGGCCCCACAGGCCGAAGAACTCGCCCTGGCGCTCCGGCGGGCTCAGATAGCCGACCAGGGCGCGGCCGGCCGACTGGCTGGAGCCGAGGCACAGTCCCGCCAGGTGGGCTGCCAGCCAGAAGGTGACGTTCGATTCCGCCACCGAGGCGAGAACGACCGTCGCGAGCCAACCGGCCAAGGTGAGCGCGATTGCGCGCTTGTGGCCGAGCCGGTCCTGCACATACCCGAACGCAGCCGCGCCGATCGCCGCCGCCACGTTCACCACCAGGATGAGCACGATGGTCTGCCCCGTGTCGAACTTCATGACCTGCTGCGCATAGATCGCAGCGAGCGCAACCACGGCCTGGACCCCTGCCTGGTAGCACACGAGGCAAGGCAGGAAGCGCGCGAGGTCGCGATAGCGCCGGCTCTCCCGCCATGTGCGCGCAAGCCGCGCCATCGATTCGGTGAGCGCGCCGGCGCCTAGCACATGTGGTTGCGGTCGCGCCCGTTCGCGTAAGAAGAGGAACGTGGGCAGCGAAGCGAGCAGGAACATCGCGGCCGTGATCCATAGCGTCCCGGGGACGAACGCCTCGGCGCCGCCGCCCGCGGTCTGCACGCTCGTGACGTAGGCGAGACACAGCCCGAGCGTCAGCATCCCGCCCAGGTAGCCCAAGCCCCAGCCCCAGCCGGAAACCCGGCCGAGATGTCTGCCGTCGGCGATTTCCGGCAGGAAGGCCGCAATCAGGTTCTCGCCGCTGCCGAAGAAGAAATTGCTCAAGACCAGAAAAAGCAGCGCAGCCGCAAGCTCGCCGGGACCGGCGCCCGCCAGCGCGGCGGTAAAGAGCGCGCACCCCACGGTGGTCGCGGCCAGGAGCTTCTTCTTGCACGCATAGGCGTCCGCGAGCGCGCCAATCGCCGGAGCCGTCAGCATGATGAGCAGATACGACACAGCGAGCGCGCCGGACCACGCGAGCGTCGCCCAGTGGCTGTTGCCGGCGATGACGGCGACGAAATACGCGTTGTAGATCGCGGTGATGACGACCGTGGTGTAGCCCGAGTTGGCGAAATCGAACATCGCCCAGGCCCATGCCTCGCGCGGGCGAACGCCGGGTGCGAGCACCCGGTCTTCAGTCCCGGAGCTCATGCGTGAGCCGAAAACGCATCGTCGCGCCGGCGCTCGGGACGAGCGGGTCGCGGTCGGGCAGCTGGGGACGAGCGGGTCGGGGTCGGGCAGCTCGGGACAAAGGGCTCAGATCGTGGCTCAGAGCGCCTTGTCCTGCTCCTCCGGCCAGTGCTTGATGTAGCGCTTGAGCAGCCGGTTCTCGAAGTCGGCCTGCTTGATGACCGCCTTGGCAATGTCGTGAAACGAGATGACGCCGAGCAGGCGCCCTTGATCGAGGATAGGCAGGTAGCGCACGTGATTGGCCGTCATGGTCTCGCGCACCTGGTCGACGGTGTCGGACGGCGTTCCGGTGATCGGCGCGGTGTTCATGACATCGCCCGCGCGCGCATCGCCGAGATTGCCGGCACGCGCCTTCAGCTCCTGCAGCACTTCGCGAAAGGTCAGCATCCCGGTCATTTCGCCGTCGCGCATCACCACCAGCGAGCCGATGTCGTTCGACACCATCAGGTCGACGGCAGCGGCGAGACGGCCCTCGGGCTCGATGCTGAATATCGTGCTCCCTTTCATCCCGAGAATGTCGCGGATCTGCATCGGCTTCTCCTGCAGCGTCGGCCCATCTTAGCCCAATCCGGCCGCACGGGCCACGCACTCGCACCGCGGTCACAGCGGCCCGGTTTCGTTCTGCGTCAAATCACCCCGGCCGCACGCAGGGCGTTGCGGCGCTGCTCGTCGTAGCCGATCTCGCCCAGCACCTCGTCGGTATGCGCGCCCAGCTTCGGCCCGAGCCAGCGCGTGCGCCCGGGTGTGGCCGAAAGCTTCGGCACGATGGCCGGCAGCTTCAGGCCCTGGCCGTCGGCAAGACGGAACTGCTCGATCATGCCGCGTGCGGCGTAATGCGGATCGGCCATGATGTCGCGCACGTCGTACACCTTGCTGGACGGCACGTCGGCCTCGTGCAGCACGCGCAATACCGCGGCGAGCTCGTGCGATTGCGTCCAGCCGCCGATGACGGCATCGAGCTCCTCGGTGCGAGCGACGCGGCCTTCGTTGCTCGCCAGCCCCGGATCGTTCGCCAGGTCTTGGCGGCCGATCGCGCTCATCAGGCGCTTGAAGATGCTGTCGCCGTTCGCACCGATGATGACGTACTTGCCGTCGCGCGTGGGATAAGTATTCGAGGGCACGATCCCGGGCAGCGCATTGCCGGCGCGCTCGCGCACGAATCCGAGCACGTCGAACTCCGGCACCAGGCTTTCCATCACGCTGAAGACCGCTTCGTAGAGCGCGAGATCGACCATCTGTCCGCTGCCGCCGTTGACCTTGCGATGATGCAGCGCGACCAGGGCGCCGATCGCGCCGTACAGGGCGGCGATCGAGTCGCCGATGGAGATGCCCATGCGCACCGGCGGCAGCTCGGGGTAGCCGGTGATGTAGCGCATGCCGCCCATCGCCTCGCCGATCACGCCGAAGCCGGGCCGGTCCTTGTACGGGCCGGTCTGGCCGTAGCCCGACAGGCGCACCATCACGAGCCCCGGGTGCAGCGCGTGCAACGCTTCCCAGCCCAGGCCCCAGCGCTCCAGCGTGCCAGGCCGGAAGTTTTCCACCACGATGTCGCAGCGGCCAGCCAGCTGGCGCACGATCTCCTGGCCCTCGGCCGCGCGCATGTTCACGCTCACCGATTTCTTGTTGCGGGCCTGCGCCAGCCACCACAGCGACGTGCCCTGGTACATCTTGCGCCACTGCCGCAGCTGATCCCCGCCCTTCGGATCCTCGATCTTGACCACGTCGGCGCCGAACTCGGCCAGGATGCGGGTGCAGAACGGTGCCGCGATCATGTTGCCCAGCTCCAGCACTTTCACGCCGGCGAGCGGCTGTGCGGCGTTCTCCTCCATGGCTTCCAACTCCTCCAGGCTGTGCGCGCAAAGTATACGTCCGCCCTTGACCGACTGCCGGCGGCTTGGCATAAAGCCTCATTCTGCCGAGCCGAATCGTGGCCCAACGTTCCCTGTTCAGAACCCTGATCGAGTCGCCCTGGTGGGTGAGCCTGCTCGCCGCCGTGCCGACGTACGCCGTCGGCGCGCTGCTTTCGCGGCTGTTCCCGGGCGACGCGAATCCGCACGTGCTCGGCGCGGCCGCTGCCCTGCCCTTCCTCGGCGTCGGCGTCTACACCGGGTGGTTGCGCATCCGGCGCGGTCCGAGCCTCGACGCGCCATCGCTGCTCAAGGCGTTGCGCAGTGCCTCGCCCGACGACATGCGCGCGATGCTGGCCGAAGCGTACGATCGCGCGCGCTACGAGATTGCAGACGGCGCCAGCGGGGACCTGGAGCTGCAGCGAAACGGCTACCTGACGCTGGTGCGCTTTCGGCGCTGGCGGGCGCAAAGCACGGGGCCGGCGGCGATCGACGAGCTGCGCTCCGCGATGCGCGCGCGCAAGGCCGATCACGGCGTTTACATCACCGCCGGAACCGTGACCGAGAGCGCGCGCAAGCGGGCCGGAGAAGCCGACGTGACATTTGTCGAAGGCTTCGCCCTGGCCGATCTGGTGGGACGCACGCGCGGCGCGCGCTCGGCGCTGCGGCGGGCGAGCGCCGAGCGGGCGGCGACATGAACGCCGAAAGAGACGCTGCCGGCCTATGTTGATCGCGCACATCAGCGATACCCATCTCACGCCGCCCGGCCAGCGCCTTGCGGGTCGGATCGACAGCGCAGCGCAGCTGGCGTGCGCCGTTCGCACGATCCAGGCGCTGGACGTCGCGCCGGATTGCGTTCTCGCAACCGGCGATCTCACCGATCGCGGCGAAACGGAAGCCTACGCCGTGCTGCGCAGCACGCTCGCCGCACTGCCGATGCCGGTGTATGCCATCCCCGGCAATCACGATCGGCGCGAAGCCATGCGGCAGGCGTTTGGCGATTGCGCCTGGATGCCCTCGAAGATCGGTGCGCCGTTGTGCTACGAGGTTCGCCTGGGCGAGCTCGTCTTGATCGCGCTCGATACGCTGGTCGAGGGCGAAGATCACGGCATGCTGGGCGAGGCGCAACTGGGTTGGCTGGAAGAGCGACTGGTGGCGGCCGCGCCGCGACCGGTCATCGTCATGCTGCACCACCCGCCGGTCGACAGCGGCATCGCGATCATGGATTCGATGAAGCTCATCGATTGCGATCGCTTCGGCGAGATCGTCTCGCGCCATCCCAACATCGAGCGCGTGCTATGCGGGCACCTGCATCGCGCGATGCACGTGCGCTGGCGGGGAACCGTGGTCTCGGTGCCGTCGAGCACGGTGGAACAGGTGCAGCTGACGTTCGCCGCCGATGCACCGCTCGCAACCCTGCAGGAGCCGCCGGGACTGCAGCTCCACTACTGGGCGCCCGGGCAGGGGCTCGTCAGCCACAACGTGCCGATCGGCGATTTCGCCGGGCCGTTCTTCTACTGACGTTTCAGTCTGGCAAGACCACTTGCCTCGCGGCGCTCACAGCGAAAGCTCGCGCGTAACGTTCGCGACGGCGAGCGCCGCCTCCCCCGCGGCGCTCACCAGGTCGCCGCCATAACCTGCTCGCAGCGCACCGATCGCGTACAGACCCGGCAATGAAGAACGCATCTCGCCATCCGTGACGACGAGGCCGGCTGCATTCCGCTTCACCTGCAAGGGCAGATACGAGGTCTCGGCTGCCACGCCGATGAACGGAAACACCCCGCTGCACGGATAATCGGTCTGCGCGCCCGTCTTCACGTTGCGCAGGCGCACGCCGGTCACGCCGGCTTCGCCGAGCACTGCAGTGACCTCGCTCTCCCACACGAACACGACATTGGTCTTGCTCGCCGCACGCTCGGTGTACGCGGCACGTGCCTTGAGCCGCGAGCGCGCGACGATGGTGACCGAGCGGCACACCCCGGCGAGCACCAGCGCCTCCTGCAGCGCCGCATCGCCGCCGCCGACCACGACCACATCCTGGTTGCGGAAGAAGCCGCCGTCGCAATGCGCGCATTGTGAGACGCCCTTGCCGCGCAGCGCTCCCTCGCCGGTAACGCCGAGCGACTTGAGCGCCGCGCCGCTGGCGGCGATGACGCGGCGGCTGCGCACGCTGTGCGTGGCCGATTCCACCCGCAGGTGCTCGCCTTCGACCCGGACCGCCGCGACGGATTCGTGCATCGCTTCGACCACTTCCCCGTCCAGCGCGTTGGCGAGCGTAGCCGCGAGCTCCACACCCGAGACCGGTCCGGTCGCCGGCCAGTCGTCGAGCGCGTTCACGGTCGCCACCTGCCCGCCGTAGCCCGGCCCCGGCTCGAACAGTGCCGTCGCAAGACCGCGCCGCATGCCGTGCCAGGCTGCGGTGAGGCCCGCGATGCCGCCGCCGATCACGACCAGGTCCCACACATCGCGCCGTCGCCGCGAAGTCATGCCTTGCGCCTCGCTTTGTCGAGCAGCGCGTTCCAGTTCTTCGGCAGGCGGATCTCCTTGCCGGTCGGATAACCCAGCACGCCGTTGTGGGCGAAGATGTAGATGCTGTTGCGCATGAGATCGCCGGTGACCGCGATCATGTAGTCGTCGGGCTCCCACACCAGCGGCACCAGCCGGTTCGGATCATCGGACTCGTGGAACACCTTGGGGATACGCCCCAGCATGTGCTCCTGCTGCAAGTCCCAGGTGGGCTTGAGCGTCCAATCGCGCAGGATGCGCGAGAACTGGTCGGCGCTCAAACGCGCGTGGTCGTACAGGTGCTGCTTGAGATCGCGCTTGCTCCATCCCCACGAGGCGATGGTCTCGGCGATGATGGGCGAGAGCAGCACCAGCGGGCGCAGCGTGCCCATGCCCTGGCCGACGGTGAACATGAGCTGCCACGAGTATTGCCGCACCATCGCATCGTCGATGTAGGGCATCAGCCGCTCGGGCGTGCTGCCCGACACCGACGAGATGTGATTGCCGCCGGTGTAGCGCGCGATCGTGACGGTGTTCGAGCCGGCCGGATAGCCGAACTCGGCGCTGTTCGGCTCCCAGCCGATCTTCGCCAGCACGTCCTCGTTTTCCGCCACCACCACGCGCCAGGTGTTGCCGAAGGTTGCCTTGTCGTTCTTGTGCGGCAGGAAGCCCGCGACGTTGCGCAGGTACAGCCGCCAGAAGCGTCCGACCGAGGTGTTGGCGCGAAAGCCGTCGCGCATGACGCCTTGCGTGTAGTTGAAGCCGAGCTCCTTGATGATCGGGCCGTTCAGGATGATGAGCGTCTCCCCTCCCGGCGTGTTGCCGCTATGTTCCACCCCGTAGTACGGGTCGGCCATCGCCTCGATCAGCGCAATCAGCACCGGCATGTACTCGGGACGGCAGCCGGCCATGACGCCGTTCACCGCGACGCTCCATACCGTGGCGGCGCGGTTGTCGGGCAAGAGAATGCCGAGGACTTCGTCGGGATCGCGATCGGTGCAGCGCAGGAACGCCTCGACCTTGTCGCGCGTCGGCGGCACGATCGGCAGGCCGTCGCTCAGGTCGTTGGCTTCGAAATACTCGTTGATCTCCTCGAAGCTGCCGCGGCAGACGACATCGCGCGCGCCCGGCTCGTCGTCGATGAGCGGCTCGGAAGGCGGACGCATGAGGTTCTCGACCACGCGATCGAGCGTGACGCCGAGGATATTGCGCCGGAGCACCTCGTCGCTCTGTACACCGGTATGCCCGGGAACCAGCGCAACCGGCAGGTTGGGCATGCCCAGCCCGACCGACGAGGCCGCAGCCAGTCCGAGAAATCCCTCGCACACGAGCGTCGAGGAGGGAATGCCGGCTTCTTCGCCGACGGCCGATGCCCGCAACACGGCGGGCGTGCAGCTCCCTCAACAACCCATTCCGGAGATGACGGCGTCGACCCCGAGCGCCTTGATCTTGCGCGGCAGCGAGGCCAGCACCTCACGCTCGTCGCTGCCGTGCGTGCTGCCGAACTCCTTCCAGCTCACGAACCGCACGCCGGGGAAGCGCTGCTTGAGCCCTTCTTCGAGCAACGGAAACACTTCATCGCCGCGAAACACGTAGTCCCACAATTGCGCGACCGTCTTGCCTTCGAGCGTATCGAGTCGCCGCGCCAACGGCTTCACGCCCACTTGCCGCGGACTGCGCGGCCACAATGCTTCGTATCGAACCGCCACTGCCTTCTCCGCCACTGCCTTCTCCGCCACTGCCTTCTCCGCCACTGCCTTCTCCTCTTGCCGGCGTCGCCTCTGCTTGCCCACATGCCTGCCACGCTACTCGCGCGTCATCGGCCCGCGTGCTAGTGTCCTGAGTCCGAGATTCGTCGCAGAAATCGAGCATCTGCCCTGAGGCCAAGCGGGCAAAAGTGTCGAAATCGGCGCCAGACGCGAAGCGATACCACAGCCAGGTTGGACACCTGGCGAGGATTCGCGACAATGTATGGCGTCGATTCTCGGCATCTTTTGCGCGGCGAATTTCGGACTCAGGACACTCGGCTGCCGCGGCGTACGCCATTTCATCCACCTGCGAGATTACCCATGTCCCAGCGATTCGCCAACAAGGTCGCCATCGTCACCGGAGCCGGCAACGGAATCGGCACCGCCATCGCCACCCGCCTCGCGGCCGAAGGCGCGAGCGTGGTCCTGGCCGACAAGGAAGAGGCAGCGGCCAAGGCGGTGTGCGAGAAGATCGTCGCCGCGGGCGGCAAAGCGGCTGCCTGCAAGGTCGACATCTGCAACCCCGAATTGGTCGAAGCGATGGTCGCCTGCGCGCGCGATCGCTTCGGCCCGGCGCACATTCTCATCAACAATGCCGGCATCGGCTCCCGCTGGCCCGCTACGGTGAGCCGGCCGAGATGGCCGCTGCGGCCTTGTTTCTCGCCTCCGACGACGCAACATACATCACCGGCCAGACGATCGCGGTGGACGGCGGATTCAGCATCGCCGGATTGCGGGTGAAGAACCTTGCGGCGAAAGACGGGTCGTACTAACGAGCTTCACCAAATTGCCGACCCCCGCCTCCTCACTAGCAGTGGCCGCATCGGCATGGGCGGAAGGCGGCCTGGCAGCCATGTTCCGAATCATCGATAGGCTATACTGCCTCTACCATTCATACGGCAATACTCTCGCGACACTGACGCTGATGATGCATTTTTTCTCCCATCTCGAATGCAGGCGCGACGCTCGTGTCGCGGCTTCTCCTGAAGCCGCTGCTGCGTCTCGTCCTGGCGTCAGTAGTAAACGTGTCGCGCGGCGCGATGAAGGACCTGACGCCTTCGTCGCCTTAGCCCGGTAGTCTTCGCCTCCTCGATCATTCCGAATTCAGGCGCGGGTTACCGGGCCTCGAACCGTAACCGCATTCCCGGCCCGTCTGTGTGAGTCGGTTTCTCGCATTTTGCGCGAACGATAAGGTCCGGATCCATCAAGCCGACTGCGATGGCGTTGCACGCCTTGCCGTCGTTGTTCAACGATCATGAGGCTCGAACATGTTGACCCACGAATCCATCGTACTCACCGAAAACGATTACAGCCGGCTGAAGCATTTGCTGGCCGACCTCTCCCGCCAGGCCGAAGGCTCGCAGACCGGGCTCGAGACGCTCGAGGAAATCCTGGATCTCGCCCACGTCGTGCGACCCGAGAAGGTGCCCGCGAACACCGTCACGATGAATTCGCGCGTGCTGTTCGAGGACGTGCGCAGCGGCGAGAAAGGCACCGTCACGATCGCTTATCCGGCGGAGGCGGACGTGTCGACGCGCCGCATATCGATCCTGTCGCCGGTGGGCGCCGCCCTGATCGGCGAGGCCCAGGGCGCGGAGGTCGAGCTGCCGGTTCCGCATGGCCAGACTCGCCGCATCCGCATCGTCGACGTGCTCTACCAGCCGGAGGCCGAGGGCGATTTCGAGCTTTGACGCCTGCCTCAAGGCTTCGAGGCGGGCCGCGCCGTAGCGAGCGCACCGAGCACGCACTGCCCGTCGGTCACGATCCCGAACGCGAACTCCGCGTAGAGCTTGCTTCCGTCCTTGTGCGTCGCGCGCGTCAGCATCGGCCTCGCATCCGGCCGGGTTCGCCCGGCCGCGATTGCGCGCGCGTAGCCTTCCCAGTGCCTGGCCCGCAGGTGCTCGGGGATGATGAAGTCGAGGTTCTGGCCGATCGCCTCGGCCGCCGTGTAGCCGAACATCGCCTGCGCCTGGACATTCCAGACGCGAACGTTGCCCTCGGGATCGGCGAAGATGAGCGCGTCCGGCGATTGCTCCACCAGCGCGCGAAACAACTCTGGCTGCGTCGTGTCGGCAGGATTCATTTTCAGGCCCTCTTTCACTACGGATACTACGGTGCGAGATACTCGGGCAACACGGGCCAATCACGACTTCCGAAGTCGGGCTAGTCTGCGCTGCGTCGGCGCGCTACCAGGCGGCGGCGGGAACAGCTCGGTCTGGTGCGGCTCCGCGGCGTCCGCGGACGGATACGTGATCGTCGTTGCGTCGACCACGGCGAACGGCGTCAATCGGTGCGGCTCGCGCCGCTTCGCATCCACGATCTCTTCCACCGGCACGCCGTGCACCAGCAAAGCGTCGCCGATCAGCGAACGGTGGCAGCGCCACGGCACGGCCTCCGCGCACATGAGCGCGAGCTGCTGCTTGCGCGCCGAGGCCATCAGCTCGGCGAGACTCTGGGCGAACTCGGCGCTCTGCATGTGATCGGCGTAGCCGCGAAACGACAGATTGCGCCATCCCGCGTTCACCGAATCGGCTCGCGGCTTTCGCAGCCCGCCGAGCCCCGCCATGTGCACATAGCCGATGCCCGCGGCCTGCAAGGCCTGCGGCAAGGTGTCGCGGTTGAATTGCGGGTTGTGGCGCGAGCGCGGTACCGTGCGCACGTCCACCAGGCGCTCAACGCCGTGCGCCGTCAACAAGGCGATGAAATCGTCCAGCGAGCGCGTGGAATGGCCGAGGGTGAAAACGAGCGGTTCCATCTCGACTCTCGGGTCGACTCACTGCGCGCCGATCGGCGCCGGGCGCGCCGGCACCAGCGTCGGCCATGCCACGTAGCCCATGAGCTTCTCCGGTTCGAGCAGCACGACGGCCTGCTCGGCCAGCCGCCGCGCAACCGGCGAAGCCCCGCGGCGCAGGTAGTATTGCAGCGCCTCGATCGGGTCGTCGGCCGGCGAAGCATCGATCGAGCGGCCGGCGAGATTCACCGGTCGCCCGCGGAAGGACTCCGGCGCGTCGGGCAAGCGGCCGAATTTGCGGCCCGGCCCGAAGTCGTAACGCTCTTCGTGCCAGTGGGGAAAAGACGCCTCCGGATGCTCGGCGTAGAACGTAAAGACGTCGAAAGTGCGCACACCCGTCTGGCCATTGGTGAAATGCAACGCCGCGCCGTCGCATAGCGCCGCGCACAGCATGCGCTTGCCATAGAGGATCGCGTACTCCTTGTGCCGGGAGAAGAAGTCCTCGCGCTCCTGGCGCGCGATCGAGAGCAAGCGCTTCAGATCGTTGCGCGTGATGCGCTCGTAGGACTTCTCGTCCGGCATTGCGCGTGTCTGGCGCGAGAGACCTACTTCGCCAACACGGCGCTTGCGCCCCGGTCCGCGCGCGCGACGGATTCGGCCGGCACCATCGCGCGCGCAAGCTTGGCCACGTCGTCGAGCCCGCGGATTCCGATCGCGAGATCCAGAACCCGCCGCGCGCCGACATCGCCCAGCACGCGCCCGGCGCAATCGAGGAACTTCTCGTCGCGCTCGGCGGCGCTCATCGGCCATGCGGGCGAACCCGGGGCGCGGTCCTCGCGCACGCGATGCTCGCCCTGGCTGGTGCGCACCATGACGTCGTTGTAGCCGACCGCCCCCGAGTACATCTTGCTGTCCTGGATGCGATAGCGCTTGATGTTCTTCATGAGCGCGCGCACCTCGGGGCGATTCACCATCACGTCGGTGAACGTGTCGATCCCCACCTTGCCGTCGAGCAGGCAGGCCGCGGCGACGTACTCGATGCTGAACTTGCCTTCGAGACCCGTCTGCGGATTGGTATGGATGAGCGCCGTGTCGCTGCCCGGCGGGAAGCCGATCTCGACCGCTTGTACGTCGCGCCCGCGAATGCCGTGCTGCTTGATCATCTCCAGCAGCACGCCGATCGAGCGGTGATTGCAGTAGCAGCACGGCCAGCGCTTGAAGCTGATCCCCGGATCGAGCGCTTCCCACGGCTTGCCCAGCCGGTCGATCAAGGGCTCGAGCGGCTGCGAGTCCTTCTCGCCATAGGTCTTGAGGAAGCTGTCGGCGCCGTCGAAGATCGAGGTATCGGCGCTGAAACCGGCGCGGGCCAGCAGCGCCGACTGGACCGCGCAACGTGCGGCATGACCGGCGTGGAACGGCTTGGTCATGGTGCCGAAGTTCTTCAGCAGTCCCGAAGCCTGCGAGGCGGCCAGCCCCAGGGCATGGCGCAGCTGCGTCACGTCGAGCCCGAGCAGCCGCGCCGCAACGGTGGTGGAACCGAATATCCCCGCCGTCGCGGTGCTGTGCCAGCCACGCTGGTAGTGACCGTTACCGAACGCGGTGCCGAGCTTGCCCGCGACATCGAGCCCGACGGCATAAGCGGCGAGCAGTGCCTCACCCGACGCGCCGGCCGCCTCGCCGACCGCGAGCGCGGCCGGAATCATCGTGGTGCTGGGATGCCCATGCACGCTCGCATGCACGTCGTCGAAATCGAGCGCATGGCCGAGAATACCGTTGACGAATGCCGCCTCGGTCATCGTGGTCCCGACGTGCGTGCCCCACACCGAAGCCTCGCGGCGCGCTTCCATGCCCGCCACGTAACGCAGCGCGATCTCGCCCACTTCCTCGGTCGAGCCGACGATACCGACGCCGAGCGTGTCGATCAGGGCGTCGCGCGCCGCATCCATGACATCGCTTGGAATAGCGGACGGCTTGGTTTCGAGCGCGAACTCGGCCAGGCGCTGAGTGAGCATGGTGACCTCCTCGATGAGCGGAATGGCAAATGCCGCCAGATACACGGATTGCTCGTGCAGATCCGGGAGCCGGATCGGCGACGACCGACTGTTATCATACACCCGTGATTTCGCAGGCCGGCGCCGGACGAGCCTACCGAGTTTTCCCGTGCGCCTCTTGATCCCTCACCCCCAGCCCCTCTCCCGGAGGGAGAGGGGAGCGTACGGCGCCTCGTGGATGTCTTCGGCTTTGCGAGAGCTCAATCGGAGGAAAAGCGCGTGAACGATCGTGCTCATGCCGCGCGCAGCGGCGGCAAATTGCTGGTGGACGCGCTCAAGGTGCACGGCGCGGACACCGTGTTCTGCGTCCCGGGCGAGAGCTATCTCGCTGCCCTGGACGCATTCCACGATCACCGCGACATTCGCCTGATCGTGTGCCGCCAGGAAGGCGGTGTCGCGAACATGGCCGAAGCGTACGGCAAGCTCACCGGGCGCCCAGGCATCTGCTTCGTAACGCGCGGGCCGGGCGCGACCAATGCCAGCGTCGGCATTCATACCGGCAAGCAGGACTCGACGCCGATGATCCTCTTCATCGGCCAGGTCGGCTCTGGAGCGGTCGAGCGCGAAGCGTTCCAGGAAGTCGACTTTCGCCGCATGTTCGGCCCGCTGTCGAAGTGGGTCGCATCGATCGATCGCGCGGATCGTGTGCCGGAATTCGTGAGCCGGGCGTTTCACACCGCCGTCGCGGGGCGGCCCGGTCCGGTCGTGCTTGCGCTTCCCGAGGACATGCTGACCGATACCGCGACGGTAGCCGATACCGCGCCGTACAAGCGTGTGGCCGCGCACGCCGGTGCCGAGGACATGCAGCGGCTGCGCGCGCTGCTCGCCCAGGCGAAAAAACCGCTGCTCGTGCTCGGCGGCAACGGCTGGTCGCGCGAAGCGTGCGAGGATATCAAGGCGTTCATCGTCGCCAACAATCTGCCGGCCGCGGCGGCCTTCCGCCGCCAGGATCTGCTGGACAACCGCGATGCCCATTACGCCGGCGATGTCGCCGTCGGGATGAATCCGGCGCTGCAGGTGCGCGTGTGCGACTGCGACCTGTTGCTGGTGGTCGGCGCACGCATGGGCGAATTCACCACCAACGGCTACACGCTGCTCGACGTGCCGTGTCCGGCGCAGAAGCTTATCCACGTGCACGCCGGCGCCGAAGAGCTCGGGCGCGTGTACCAGGCCGAGCTTCCGATCAATGCCGGCATGCCGGAGTTCGCGGCCGCCGCCAGGGCGCTCACACCGGTCGATTCGAAGGCATGGGCAGGGTGGACCTCACAGGCGCGTGCCGATTTCGAGCGCTGGCAGGAACCCACGCCCATGCCGGGCGCGGTCAATCTGGCCGAGATCATGGCGATCCTGAACCGGCGTATGCCGCCCGAGACGATCGTGACCAACGATGCGGGCAACTTTGCGATCTGGGTCCACCGCTTCTACCGCTATACCGGCTTTCGCACCCAGCTCGCGCCGACTTCGGGCGCGATGGGCTACGGCGTTCCGTCCGCGGTGGCCGCGAAGCTGGTGCACCCCGACCGGCCGGTGCTCGCCTTCTGCGGCGACGGCGGCTTCATGATGACCGGCCAGGAGCTCGCCACCGCCGTGCAGTACGATCTGCCGATCGTGGTCCTTGTCGTCAACAACGGCATGTACGGCACGATCCGCATGCACCAGGAGCGCGAATACCCCGGCCGCGTCTCGGGCACGGGGTTGCGCAATCCGGACTTCCCGGCGCTGGCCCGCGCCTACGGCGCGCACGGCGAACTGGTGACGGCGACGGCGGATTTCGAGCCGGCGCTGGAGCGCACGCTTGCTTCCGGCAAGCCCGCGGTGATCGAGATCCGAATCGACCCGGAAGCGATCACGCCGCGCGCGACCTTGTCGGGAATACGGACCCAAGCGCTGAAAGGGAAGGCATGAACAGGAGAGGGATCGAGGGTGAGGGGATGCGTTTGCTGTTTCTTCCGATGCTCGCGCTCGCCGCGGTGACGGTGACGGTGGTGGGTGCGGCGCAAGCGCAGACCTATCCGACGCGTACCGTACGCATTGTCGTGCCGCTATCGCCCGGCGGCAACGTCACCATCGTAACGCGTGCGCTCGCGCACAAGCTGAGCGAAGCGCTCGGCCACCAGCTCATCGTCGACAACCGCCCCGGCGGCAACGGCGTGATCGGCGCCGAGATCGTCGCCCGCTCGGCACCCGATGGTTATACGCTGCTCACCGCGGCCAACAGCCTGGTTGCGCTGCACGGGCTGGTTGCCAAGGTGCCGTTCGACCCGGTAAAGGATTTCGCCGGCGTGAGCCTGATCGCAACGCTGCCGCAGGCGCTCGTGGTCCATCCGTCGGTGCCGGCGCGCTCGGTGAAGGAGCTGATCGCCCTGGCGCGGGCACGTCCCGAAGCGCTCGTGCATGCGACCCAGGGCGAAGCCTCGACCGGACGCATCGCCGCCGAGCTCTTCACGCAGAAAACCGGAGCGCGCTTCCTGCACGTCCCGTACAAGGGCGGCGGCCCGGCGATGATCGATCTGGTCGGCGGTCAAGTCTCGCTCATGTTCGCGACCGTAAGCACCGCACTTCCTCACATCAAGTCCGGACGCATCCGCGCGCTTGGGCTCACCAGCCGCGAACGCTCGCCCGCGTTTCCGGACGTGCCGACCATCGCCGAGGCCGGCGTGCCGGGCTACGAGGCGGTCATCTGGAACGTCATGCTGGCGCCGGCCGGAACGCCGCCCGAAATCCGCACTCGCCTGCACGGCGAGATCGTAAGAGCGGTGCGGATCCCGGAGCTGCGCAATCAGTTCCTGGCGCAGGGCGTGGAGCTCACTGCGAGCAACTCACCCGAGGAGTGCACCGCGTTCATCAAGACCGAGTTCGCGAAGCACAATCAGCTCTGGAAGAGCCTCGGCTTGAGCCCGCGCTGAAACGCACCCCTCATCGCGCCAGGCGCGGATTGAGCACGTCGCGCAGCTGATCGGCGACCAGGTTGATCGCCATGATCGTCACGAGCAGCGCCACGCCCGGATAGAAGCTGATCCAGTACTTGCCGCTCAGCATGTAGGAGAAGCCGTTGGAGATGAGCAGCCCGAGCGAGGGCTGCGTGATCGGCAGCCCCAGCCCGAGAAACGACAAGGTCGCTTCGAGCGCGATGGCATGGGCAATCTGCACGGTGGCCACCACGATGAGCGGCGGCAGGCAGTTGGGCATGATGTGACGAAACAGGATGCGCGCGGGCGAAAGGCGCAGGCAGCGCGCCGCCTCGACGTATTCCTTGTTGCGCTCGACCAGCGCGGACGAGCGCACCGTGCGCGCGTAGTAGGCCCACTGCACGGTGACGAGCGCGATGATGATCTTGTCCACGCCCTGACCGACCACCGCGAGCAGCACCAGCGCGATCAGAATGGACGGGAAGGAGAGCTGCAGGTCGACGACGCGCATGATGAGCGATTCGGTGCGCCCGCCGGCATAGGCAGCGATCAGGCCCAGCGAAAGCCCGATCGCCAAGGCCGCGATGGTCGCAATCGCGCCCACGCTGATGCTGATCCTCAGCCCGTACAGGATGGCGGACAGCATGTCCCTGCCCTGTGCATCGGCTCCGAGCCAGAAGGTCATGCCGGCGCCGCTTTTCTCGCCTGGCGGCAGCCGCGCGTCCAGAATATCGAGCTGTTCCAGGTCGTATGGGTTCTGCGGCGCGAGCCAGGGCGCGGCAAGGGCGGCGATCACGATCAGCAGGAGTACGGCGAGCGCGACCAGGGCGAGGCGGCTTTCGGCGTAGAGCGAAACGAAGCGCTTGAGCGGCGTTTCGGCGCGGCTCGGTCCCGACTCGCCGACCGGTTCGCCGACCGCGTGCGCGCCCGGGTGCTCAGCCCGCAGCATGCTCATGCGCCAGTCGCACGCGCGGATCGAGCGCCGAGTACACCAGGTCCACCAGCAGATTGATGAAGACGAACATGAACACGATCACCAGCAGATAGGCGACCACCACCGGCCGATCGAGCACCTGAATGGAATCGATCAGGAGCTTCCCCATGCCCGGCCAGGCGAAGATGGTCTCGGTGACGATCGAGAACGCGAGCACCGAGCCGAACTCCAGCCCGATCACCGTCACGATCGGAATCATGATGTTCTTGAGCACGTGCACGCCGACCACGCGGCGCATGCGCAGCCCCTTCGCGCGCGCGAACTTGACGTAGTCCTGCAGCAGCGCTTCGCGGGTGCTGGCGCGCGTGAGCCGGATCAGCAGCGAGAGCTTGAAAAGGGCGAGATTGAAGGCAGGCATCGCGAGATGACGCAACCCGTCCCAGGTGAGCACGCTCCATTGCACGCCGAAGAGCTCCACCGTCTCGCCGCGACCAGTCGACGGCAGCCAGCCCAGATGGACGGAGAAGAACATGATGAGAATGAGCCCGACCCAGAAGGTCGGCAGCGAGAAGCCGAGGATTGAGCCCGCCATGATCGACTTGGCGAGGAGCGAATCGGGCTTCAATCCCGCATAGAGCCCGAGCGGAATGCCGAGCGCGATGGCGATCAGCATCGCCGCGAGCGCGAGCTCGAGCGTGGCCGGCATGCGATTGAGGATCAGCTCGATCGCCGGCGTATTGAAAGCGAACGATCTACCGAGATCTCCGGAAAGCGCCCGCTCGAGGAAGATCAGGTATTGCTGCCACAGCGGCTTGTCCAGCCCGAGTGCCGCGATCACACGCTCCATTTCCTGCTGGTCGGCCTCCGGGCTGATCAGCAGGTCGACCGGATTGCCGATGGCATAGACGCCGACGAAGACCAGCAGCGACATCACCAGCAGCAGGATCGCGCTCGCCGCCAGGCGGCGCAGAATATAGGCGACCATTCGCGCGCTCCGCTAACGCGGATCATGAGTGAAGGGTGAAAGGTGAAAGGTGAAAGGACGGTTGCCGATCTTGCGCGCTCGGCCGGCGATCCAGGCACCTGCGCTCACTTCACTCTTCACTCTTCACCCACTCTTCACTGCTTC
Organism: Betaproteobacteria bacterium; assembly: GCA_009377585.1. NCBI lineage: Bacteria > Pseudomonadati > Pseudomonadota > Betaproteobacteria > Betaproteobacteria bacterium. The sequence goes on along the minus strand of WHTS01000025.1, from coordinate 29,426 downwards.
CCGGGCACGAACGCGAACGCGTGGGTGCGCTCGTCCGTGCGCGGAGTGTAGGCAATACCTTTGCGCGCGGCCCAGGTGTTGACCTGGAAGTGCGTCGTGATCACGCCCACGTCGCTCATGGCGATCTCGACCGCCTGCTGCAGCAGCTTCTCGCGCTTGCCGTCGTCCACGGTCGCGAGCGCCTGCGCCAGCACCGCGTCCATCTTCGGATTGGAGTAGCGGCCGCGATTGGCCGCGCCCATGCCCTTCTCCTTGCTGTAGGTCGCGAGCAGCGACTTGAGCGGCGACGACACTTCGCCCGTATCGGCGCCCCAGCCCACCAGCATGAAACTGAAGTCGAGCTTGCTGCCGCGCGAGAAGAAGATGTTCGCGGGCATCGCCTCGACCTTGGTCTGAATGCCCACGCGGGCGAGCATCTGGGCCACCGCCTGGGCGATCTGCTCGTCGTTGACATAACGATTGTTGGGCGAGTGGATGGTGAGTCCGAAGCCGTCGGGATACCCCGCTTCGGCGAGCAGCTTCTTCGCCCCGTCGGGATCGTAAGCCTCGGGCTTGATCGCGGGGCTGGTGCCGAACATCCCGTCGGGCAGAAGCTGGCCGGCGGGTATCGCCAGGCCCTCCATGACGCGATCGACGATGGCCTGCCGGTTGATCGCTTTCGACATCGCGCGGCGCACGCGCACGTCCTTGAGCGGGTTACGCTCCATGGGCTTGCCGGCCCTGTCGGTGACGAACGGCGACTTGTCACGGTTGGAATCGATGTGCAAGTAGATCACCCGGTTCGATACCGTGCGATAGATTCCGAAGCTCGGGTCCTTCGCCAAGCGCGCCATGTCGGCGGTCGGGATGTTCTCGATCGCCTGCACATCGCCGGCGAGCAAGGCTGCGACGCGCGACGGATCGCTCGTCAAAAGACGAAAGGTCACCCGCTCCCAGTGCGGCTTCGGCCCCCAGTATGCGTCGTCGCGTGCGAGCTCGATCCGATCGCCGCGGACGTAACGCACGAGCTTGTACGGGCCCGCGCCGATCGCCGCCTTGCCGGAATTGAAATCGTCGGTGCTCGCATTGGCCGCGGCCTTCTTCGACACGATCTGCACCGTCGATATGTCGATCGCCATATTCGGATACGGAGCGGCAGACTTGAGCCGTATCGTCCACGGATCGACGATGACCGTTTCGGTCACCTGCTTGGTATAGATGGTGAACGGCGCGGGGCTGGAGGGCACCTTGCCGGTGCGCTCGATCGAGAAGGCGACGTCTTCGGCGGTGAAATCCGAGCCGTCGTGAAACTTCACGCCCTTGCGCAACTTGAATTCCCACGTCAGATCGTCGATGGGCCGCCAGGATTCGGCCAGTCCGGGCTTGGGTCGCTGGCGCTCGTCCTTCTGCACCAGGGTGCCGAAGATGTGGTCGGCGATGTTGTTGTTGGGTGTGAGATTGTGATAGTGCGGATCGATCGAGGTGACATCGCCGCCGAGGCCGATGGCGATCTGCTGCGCGTGACTGCAGACGGCAAAACCAAGTACGAGAACGGCAATGAGAAATCGCGACGCCATGGCGCTCCCTCTGAATGCACGAACGGCTGGCGGCAAGCCTACCATAGCGTCGAACCGAGACCTGCGCGATTCCGCTCCTTACCAAGGAGGGGCGGGACGCGACATTGTCGCGGACGGGGTGGTCTCGTGCGATCGAGAACCACACCACCCCGGCGCTGCGCGCCACCCCTCCTCATGAGAGGAGGGGAAAGCTGCAGGAATCTCTCCCACACCTGGCGCGAATGCGTTTGACACGATCGAAGTGACCGACCTATCCTCGATGCGTCGTCTTGCATCCGACGCGAGCAAGCTGTCTCAACCCATCATGCCGGCCCCATCCGAACACGTCGTCGACACCATTGCCCGCACCATCGGCTTCACCACGGTGAGCCGGGATTCGAATCTCGCTCTCATCGAATGGGCGCGCGCGCACCTCGAGGGGCTCGGCGCACGGTGCCGGCTCACCTACGACAGCGAGCGGCGCAAGGCCAACCTGTTCGCGAGCCTCGGTCCGGAGCAGGATGGCGGCGTGGCGCTCTCGGGCCATACCGACGTCGTGCCGGTGGACGGACAAGCCTGGGACACCGATCCGTTCCGCGCCGAGGTTGCACAGGATTGCCTGTATGGGCGGGGCGCCGCCGACATGAAAGGCTTCGTCGGCACGGCGCTCGCGCTCGCGCCGGAATTCGTCGCGAACGGATTGCGCCAGCCGCTGCACTTCGCGTTTTCGTACGATGAAGAGATCGGCTGCATCGGCGTGCGCGACCTGATCGCCGACCTGGCGCACGCCGGGATCAAACCTGATTCGGTCATCGTCGGCGAACCGACCAGCATGCGGGTGGTGATTGGTCACAAGGGCAAACACGGCTACCGCTGCACCGTGCGCGGCTTGTCGTGCCACTCGGCCTACGCACCGCAGGGCGTGAATGCGGTCGAAGCGGCCGCGGAAATCATCGCTTACCTGAAGGGCATGGCGCGCCGTTTTCGCGACCGCGGGCCGCACGACGCCCTGTTCGACGTCACCCACACCACCGTACACACGGGCGTCATCCGCGGCGGCACCGCGCTCAATATCGTGCCCAAGGAATGCAGCTTCGATTTCGAGTTCCGCCATCTGCCCGGCGACGATCCGGCGGCGCTGTTCGAGGAAGTGAAGACCTTCGCCGAGCAAACGCTGCTGCCGGAGATGAAGCGCGTCGATCCGGTCAGCGGGTTCGAATGGGAAGTGCTTGCCGTCATGCCGGGCCTGGACGTTGCTAGCGACTCGAACCCGGCGCGCCTGGCGCTGGGCCTTACCGACTTTCGCGATATCGGCAAGGTCTCGTATGGCACCGAGGCTTCGCTTTTCCAGCAGGCCGGAATGCCGGCAATCGTCTGCGGCCCCGGCAGCATCGAGCAGGCGCACAAGCCCAACGAATACGTGAGCCTCGACCAGCTCGCCCAGTGCGAAGCGTTTCTGCACCGGTTGATGCATCGCGTCTGCGGCTGAGCACTATCGCACGGCGCATGTGAACTCGCGCACGCTGCTGGCACTGGTCCGAGCGCATACTTTTCTCCAATGGACCCCAAAGAGAGTCCTTCAAAGGAGAGAGTCATGCGCCTGGTCGCCGCTGCCGCATTGATCGCAACCACGATAACGCCCGGCGCCCTTGCGGCTCCGGCGTTGTCCGATTCAACGCTCACCGTCACGCCGTTCCTGTCGGCCAACGATCCCACCGGCATTCGCTTCACCGGGCCCGGCGAAGGATTCCTGATCGAGAAGGGGGGCGCCGTCAAGCGCTTCGTGGGCAATGCAACAACATCCACGGCGTTGAATCTGCCGGTCGCCACCGACGGCTTCGAACGCGGCTTGCTCGGGATCGCGATCGATCCCAGCTTCTCCTCCAACGGCTCCGTATATCTGTACCACTCGGCCGGAACTGCCACCGGCGCATGGGTCGACAATCGGCTGACGCGTTACACTTGGAACGGCAGCACTCTGATCAACCCGACGCCGCTCGGCACGTTCGGCGCCGCAACCGACACCATCCCGGGCAATGGCCCGAATCACAACGGTGGGCCGCTCGTGTTCGGCCGGGACGGCAAGCTCTATGGCGTGACGGGCGACCTCAACCGCAACGGCATCGAGCAGAACCAGTCGGCCACGACCAGCGCGCTGACTGGTGGCGTCTACCGGCTGAATGCCGACGGCAGCATTCCGGCCGACAATCCATTCCAGAGCAACAGCAATCCGGATGTGCGGCGCTGGCATGCCTATGGCGTGCGCAATTCGTTCGGCGTCACGGTCGATCCGCACCCCACCTTGGGAGGCGGCATCTGGATCACCGAGAACGGTCCCAACGCGTACGACGAGATCAACATGGTCCCGGCTGGCATGAACAGCGGCTGGGAGCAAATCATGGGTCCGGACGCGCGCGATCCGCAGAACGCGCCGGGCGATCTGGTCATGCTTCAGGGCGCGAGCTACCAGGATCCGAAATTCTCCATCCAGGACCCGATCGGCATCGCCGCACTGGGCTTCCTGCACGGGTCCGCGCTCGGCGCGGGCTACGCCGACGCGCTGATCTACGGCGAAGCGAACAGTCCCAACCTGTGGCTGCTGCGGTTGAACGCGAACCGCGACGGATTCGTGCTGAGCGGCGACCTCGCCGACGGCGTTCTCGATCCGGGCGACGCCTTCACACCATTCGGCACGGGATTCAGCGTCATCACCGACATCCAGACCGGGCCGGACGGCGCGATCTACCTCACCGCCCTTGGCGCCGATACGGTCTATCGCATCGCCCTCATCCCCGAACCGCACACCTGGCTCCTCAGCCTCGCGGGACTCGCCGTGGTCGGCTGGGCCGCGCGTCGTCGCAGAGGACAATGCAGCTGACCGTTTTCGCAGCCGGGCCGCAGCCGGGCGCGCTCTGCGCGGTCGCAAGAGCGTCCTGCCGCGCAATTTGACACTGCCGGGGATTGCCGGCACGATCGCCGCGGTTTTCCCTCGGCGATCGACATGTCTCAACCGCTGGCCAACGTTCGCATCCTCGATTTATCGCGCATCCTCGCCGGCCCCTGGTGCTCGCAGATCCTTGCCGACCTGGGCGCCGAAGTCATCAAGATCGAACGCCCCGGCAAGGGCGACGACACGCGCGGCTGGGGGCCGCCCTTCATCCGCGATGCGAGCGGACGCGATGCGCCCGACGCGGCTTACTTCCAGTGCGCGAATCGCGGCAAGAAGTCGGTGACGATCGACATCGCCAAGCCCGAGGGCCAGGCGCTGGTGCGCGAGCTGGCAGCGCGCTGCGACGTGCTACTGGAGAACTTCAAGGTGGGCGATCTGGCCCGCTACGGCCTGGGCTACGACGATATCCGGGCGATCAATCCGCGCATCATTTACTGTTCGATCACCGGGTTCGGCCAGACCGGGCCCTACCGCGACCGGGCCGGTTACGATTTCATGATCCAGGCGATGGGCGGGCTCATGAGCGTCACCGGCGAGCGCGACGATCTGCCCGGCGGCGGGCCGCAGAAAGTCGGGGTCGCCATCGTGGATCTCATGACCGGCATGTACTCGACGGTCGCGATCCTGGGCGCGTTGTGGGAAAGGAACGCCAGCGGTGAAGGCCAGCACATCGATATGGCGCTGCTGGACACGCAGGTCGGCTGGCTCGCGAACCAGAACCTGAACTACCTCATCTCGGGCGAGCCTCCCCAGCGGCTCGGCAACGCGCATCCCAACGTCACGCCCTACGATGCGTTCAAGACCCGCGACGGCGACATCATCATCGCGATCGGCAATGACGCCCAGTACGCCCGCTTCTGCGAGGCGGCCGGGGCAGCCGAGCTGATCGCCGATGCCCGCTTCAAGGACAACCCTTCGCGGGTCGCCCATCGCACCGAGCTGAAAGCCTTGCTCGAGCCCGCGATGCGAGGGCGCACCACGGTTCAGTGGATCGAATTGCTGGAACCGCTCGGCGTGCCATGCGGGCCGATCAACCGCCTCGACCAGGTGTTTGCCGATCCGCAAGTGGTGCATCGCGGCTTGCGAATCGAGATGCCGCACCCGCTCGCCGGCCGGCTCCCGCTGGTCGCCAATCCGATCAAGTATTCGCGCACGCCGATCCAGTATCAGGACCCACCCCCGTTGCTGGGGCAGCACACCGACGAAGTCTTGCGCAACCTGTTGGAAAAGAGCGAAGGCGAACTGGCGGCTTTGAGAAATTGCGGAGCCATTTAGCAGGATTGCGGCAAATGGCGAGCTCGTCCATTCACTCAACCGCTTGTATGCTTGTCTTCCCTCTCCCGGAGGGAGAGGGGAGCAGGCTGGAGGAGGATCGAATGCGAATGACCTGGATCACGGGCGCGTTGCTCACGCTGCTGGCGCCGGCCGGCGTGCTCGCCGCAACGGCCGATTATCCCAACCGGCCGGTGCGCCTGGTCGTGCCCTACCCGCCCGGGGGCGGCAACGACACGCTCGCGCGCCTGTTCGGGCACAAACTGACCGAGCGCTGGAACCAGCAGCTCGTGATCGACAACCGTCCCGGCGCTGGCACCACCATCGGCGCGCAACTGGTCGCTCGCGCGGCCGCCGACGGCTACACGTTGCTCTTGAGCTCGATCGCGACGCATGCGCTCGCACCCGCGCTCTATAGCAAGCCGGGCTACGATCCGATCAAGGACTTCACCCCGATCACGACCCTGGCGGTCGCGCCGACGCTATGCGTTGCCGCGCCGAGCTTCCCGCCCAAAACGATCAAGGAGCTGATCGCCGCAGCGAAAGCGAAGCCCGAGGACATCCGCTTCGCCTCGGGCGGCAACGGCACCACGCCCCACATCGCGGGCGAAGTGTTCAAGTCGGTGACCGGCGTGCAGATGACGCACGTGCCGTACAAGGGCGGCGGGCCGGCGCATATCGACCTCATGGCCGGACGGGTGCAGGTGATGTTCGATACGGCGGCCTCGGCGAGCCCGCACGTGCGCGCCGGCAAGATGCGCGCGCTGGCGATCGGTCTGCCCAAGCGCTATCCGGACCTGCCCGACGTGCCGACCTTCGCCGAATCGGGGCTGCCGCAGTACAACGTCGATTCGTGGTATTCCTTGCACGCGCCAGCCGGCACGCCCGCAGCCGTGGTGACGAAGATCCAGCGCGACATCGTCGCCGTTCTCGCCACCGCGGATATCCGCGAGCGACTGCGGCAGCTGGTATCCACGCCCGGCGGCATCGCGCCGGACGCCTTCGGCGCCTACGTCAAGGAGGAGTTCGCCAGGTATGGCAAGATCATCCGGGCAACCGGTACTCGAATCGACTAGGCGCCTGCGGGAGAGACGCCACGATGCGCGCCCGACTTGCGCCCTGGAAGCGGGCGTCTCTTCCCTCATCCCCAACCCTTCTCCCGGAGGGAGAAGGGAGCATCCAGTGCCCGCTGGGGCGGGCAGGTTCCTGGGTAGAGGACGGCTTCGAGTGCAACGTGTTCGACAAGCTTTTGGCAAGCGCCATAAGACCTTGATTCGATAGCACCGGCATCCTCCGCGGCGGCCCGAGTCCGGACTGGGCCATTCCGCCGGCATTGCGACCGTTGCCAACAAGCAACGTCTCGCCCCTGGTTCGAACGTTGCTTCGACCCCTGGACAGGCAGTGCCCGATCACTAAACTGATAAGATGATCAGGCAATTGCGTCCGAAAGCTTAAGGACGTATCGAGACTCAGGGAGTGAGCCATGAACTGCACGCGTCTGCATCCACGGAACATCCGTCGCAGCGTACTCGCCAGCGCCGTCGCCTGCTGCTTCGCTCCCGCCCTCGCCTGGGCCAATCCCGTAGGCCCGGCCGTCACGCACGGCCAGGCGAGCTTCAACGCCCAGGGCAAGTCCCTGACGATTACCAATTCGCCGGGAACGATCATCAACTGGAAGGGCTTTTCCATCGGTGCGGGCGAAACCACCCGCTTCGTCCAGCAGAGCACCGCCAGCGCCGTATTGAACCGCGTGGTCGGGCGCGACCCTTCGGCGATATTCGGTGCGCTGCAATCGAACGGCCGCGTATTTCTCATCAATCCCAACGGCATCCTGTTCGGCGCCGGCGCCCAGATCAATACCGCCGGCCTGGTCGCGTCAACGCTCGACATCATGGACGCCGATTTCCTGATGGGCCGGATGCGCTTCGGCAACACGCCGGGCGCCGGTCCGCTCAGCAACGCCGGCGAGATCCGCACGCCCATGGGCGGACGCGTATTGCTGATTTCGCCGGAAGGCGTGGAAAACACCGGCATCATCCACTCCCCCAAGGGCGAAGTCATCCTGGCCGCCGGCAAATCGGTGGAGCTGACCGACTCGGCCAACTCCGAGGTCCGGATCGAGATCTCCGCACCCGAGGCAAGAGCACTCAATCTCGGCAAGATCGTTGCCGAGTCCGGCCGGGTCGGCATCTACGGCGCGGTCGTCGCCAATCGCGGCGTGGTCAGCGCCGATACTGCGGTGGTCGGCGAGAACGGCAAGATCGTCTTCAAAGCCACGCACGCAGCCAACCTCGAGGCCGGCAGCATCACGAGCGCCAGCGGTGCGAGCGGCGGCAGCGTGGAAGTCGACGCCGGACAAGGAACGACCCTGGTGGCCGGCAGCGTGACGGCGACCGGGAACGCAGGCAGCGGCGGTGAAGTTCGACTGCTCGGCGAGCGCGTCGGGCTGGTCGGGGAGGCAGCCGTCGACGTATCCGGCGAGCGCGGCGGCGGCGCGGCACTGGTCGGGGGTGACCTGCAAGGCGCCAATGCGGCGGTTCGCAACGCGCAGATGACTTATGTCGGCGAGGGCGCCAGCATCAAGGCAGACGCCGGCGCGAGCGGTGACGGCGGCAAGGTGATCGTGTGGGCCGACGACACCACGCGCAGCTACGGCAGCATCAGCGCGCGCGGCGGAAAGAATGCGGGCAACGGCGGGTTCGTCGAGACCTCCGGCAAGCTCGGTCTCGACGTGCGCCGCGGTCCCGATCTGCGGGCGCCGGCGGGCAAATCCGGCACCTGGCTGCTGGATCCCAATGATCTCGATGTCGTGGCCGGAGCGGGGCTGGACCCGACCACCAACACCGGCGCGCCGTTCTTCGCTCCGCTGACCGATAGCTCGATGGTCGGTGTCGACCTGCTCAACGCCCAGCTCGACTTCGGCAGCAACGTCATACTGACCACCACCAGCGTCGGCCCGACCGAGGGCACGCAGCAGGGCAACATCACGATCCATGCCCCGATCCTCAAATCGGCCTCGTCGAGCGACGACGTGTTCATCGGCACCACCAGCCTGACGATGCAGGCGCACAACAACATCGTCATCATGCCAGGCGCGTCGATCACTTCCACGGGTGATCCGCTCAACGTCGTCCTGCAGGCGAACTCGGATGCGACGGGCGGCGGCGGTATCACGATCGGGGGCGCGATCATCACCCGCGGCGGATCGTTCACCGCATCGGGCGCCGATGCGATCGCGGCGAACGCTTCGATCAACACCATGAACCCGGCCGGAACCTTCGGCGGCTCGGTGCAGTTCAATTCGATCGATGGGGGCGTGAACATCGCCGCGCCCGTTGCCGGCGGCTTCTTTTCGGCCTTCGCTCAGAACGGTGCGGTCACCGTAGCCAGCGCCATCACCAGCACCAGCAGCGTTTCGCTGTCGGGCAGCGCCGGGGTCAATGTCGCCGCGGGAGCCTCGATCGCCACCGGCACCTTCGGCAGTTTCTCGGCCACCGCGACCGACCCGGGCGCGGCGGTGTCCGTCGGTGCGGGCGCCTCGGTCACGTCGCGCGGCGCGACGCTCACCGCGGACAACATGGACATCCAGGGTGTCGTCAACGCCGGCAACGGCACGATTACGGTGCGGCAAAACAACTCCGGCCGCGCGATCAATCTCGGAACCGAGATCGGGAGCGCCTTGTCGCTGACCCAGCTCGAGCTCGACCGCCTGCTCACCACCGGTACATTCTCCCTCGGCAACACCGCGAGCGGAGCTATCACGGTGAACGGCATGGTGAGCATCATCTCGCCGTCGTTCGTCACCGTTACCAGTGGAGCTTCCTACACCCAGAACGCGGGCGTAACGCTCAGCGGTGGGCTCTCGATCAATGCGCCGGCGATGACGATCGGCGCGCCGCTCACGGCAGGGACTTCGGGCATTACCTTCACCACCGACAGCCTGAGCGTCGGCAGCGCCGTGACCAGCGGCGGCAACCTCGACATCGCCACGCGCACCTTCAGCCAGCCGATTCAGCTTGGCATCGCGGCGGCTACCGGAACCGCGCTCGAATTGACCGATGGGCAGCTCGACCTGTTGAGCACGCCGACTCGATTGCGCTTCAGCGGCGCCGGGCCGATCACGATCGCCGGCCCCATCTCGCCCGCGCTCGCCAGCACCTTGAGCCTTTCCTCGTCGAGCAATAATGTGACCCAGGCGCTGGGTGCCGCAATCACGGTGCCGAACCTCGCCGTCTCTGCTTTTGGTCTGATCGATCTGCAGCAGGGCAACAATGTCGACAACCTGGCGGCGCAGATCGTCTGCTGCTCGGGCGGGGACATCAACTTCGTCGCGGCGGCGGGCAAGCTGGTCAACATCGGCACGGTCGACGGCCTCAGCGGCGTGCGGGTGAACAATTTCTTCGGCACCGGCAACATCAAGCTGCAGGCCGACGATCTCAACATCGCACAAGCGGTTCTCACCAACACCGGCAGCGTGAAGCTGTTGCCGATGACGCCAGCAAGGACGGTGACGCTGGGCGCGGATGTCGCGGGCACGCTGGGATTGACCGGGCCGGAGCTGCTGCTGGTACAAGGCACCGATGTGGCGATCGCCGGCGACCTGATGGACATCGCGGCCGCCGTGACGTTTCCCGCCACGACCACGACGCTGGGACCGGTGACGGCCGACCGCGCCGTCGCGATCGTCGGCGCGAAGGGCGGCAGCGCACTCGAATTGCTGCCCGCGGAATTGAACAACCTGACCGGCGCGACCGTCGTCCTGGGCGGTGCGAATGCGGGCCCGGTCAGCGTCCAGTCGACGACTGCGGTACCGAACACGATCAACAAGCTCGTCCTGCACAGCGGCGGCAGCAATCCAGCCACAACCAGCAGCGTGACGGTCGGATCGAGCACGCCGTTGAGCGCCACGAACAGCATCGGCATCACGGCCGATAGCGTGGATTTGCAGTCGGCCGTGAGCTCCTCGAACGGCAGCATCGAGATCGCGACCCACACCCCGACGCGCACGATCGATCTGGGCACGGATCCGGGCACGAGCCTGGGCCTCACCACCATCGAGATCGGCCTGCTCAGCGCGCCGGCCGGAACGATTTTCTTCAGCACCTCGAGCGGCAACATCGACGTGACCGGAACGGTCTCCTTCCCCAACGTCATGGCTCTCGCGCTGGATGCCGGTGGCACCTTCACCCTGCTCTCTGCCGGAGCGCTTTCGTCGGGCGGAGCGCTTTCGGTGCGCGCACCGATCATCGACATTCAGGGCATGACCTCGATGAGCGCAGGCGGCACGGGCAGCCTGACGCTCACGGGCAACACGCTCACGATCAATCCGTCCGGCACCACGATCACGGCGGGCGGCGACATCAACGTCATGCCGCGCGATTTCCGCTCGATCGATCTGGGCGGCGCCGGTTCGGGCAGCGCGATCGGATTGGACAACTCGGAACTGGCGACCATGACGCCCACGGGCGTGCTGCGGATCGGCGAGACCCTCGGATTCACGAGCAATATCTTCCTGTCGAGCGCAGTCTCGTTGCCGGGGCGGACGTTGAGTCTGAAGACCGGTTCGGGCAGCATTTCGCAAACTGCCGGCGCAATCCTGACCGCAGCGAGCCTCGCTGCGAAGGCCACGGGCGCGATCGCGCTCAACGAGCTGAACCAGGTCGGCACGGTGGCGCTGCACAGCGATTTCTCCTCCGTCGCGTTCACGCGCGCGCCGGGCGCACCGCTCGTGGTCGGCAGCGTCGATGGGCTGACCGGCATATTTGCCGGCTCGGGATCGTTCGCCTCGCCGATGCCGGTCTCGCTGCGCGCGGATCAGATCGACATCGACCAGACGATCCGCGGCAGCAGCGTGACTTTGCTGCCAACTGCGGGTACCTCGATCGATGTTGGCACCCGTTCGGGCTTCGGCTTCGCGCAGGCGGATTTCGACCGCATCATCGCAGCCTCGGTGACCATCGGCGAAGCGGCTTCGGACGACATCACCATCACTGCGCCGATCAACGTAACGACCTTCAACGACCTGACGTTGGTATCGGGGAACACGGCAAACGTGGCTTCGATGATCACGGTTCCGGGCAATCTTTCCATCACCGCGTCATCGCTCACCACGTCGGCAGCGCTTACCGGTACCGGCGGTAACGTCACCCTGGTTACCGACGCGCTCACCCTGGGCGCCGCGGCGAACGCCTTCAACAGCATCACCGTGCGCCCGCTGACGGGCGCGGTGAGAATCGACCTCGGCGGCGCCGATGGTGCGGGCGTCCTCGGCATCACTGCGGCCGAAATGATCAATCTGATGGCACCGACCGTCGTGTTCGGTCCCACGCCTCGGGTGGACGTCACGGCGCCGGTCTCGACCACGCGCTCGGTGCAACTGATCGCCGACGACTTCACGATCCCGAGCGCCGGGGTGAGCCTCACCGCGGCCAACCTCGCCGTCAGCACCGTCACGTCAGGACGAACGATCGATCTCGGAACCTCGGGGGTCGGTACGTTCATGGGCCTGGACGTGGCCACGCTGGCGAAGCTTATGATCACCGACACGCTGTCGTTCTCGGCGCCGGGAGCCAGCACCATCACGGTGAGCACAGCGGGTCTTGTCATTCCCGCGAACGATCTGAGCTTGAGCGCGGGCACGATCAATATCAACGAATCGCTCGCGGTCACAGGCGATCTGGCGCTACGTTCCGACGCGGCATTGAACATCGCAGCCGGGAAAACCGCATCCAGTAGCGGCGGCGGCGACATCGAGGTTGCGCCGCGGTCGGGCCCGATGACGTTCGGTGCGGGCGGACTCCTCAACAGCACCACGCTCGCTCAGCTTTCGACTTCAGGCTTCGTCGAGTTGGGCGACAGCAACACCGCCGCGCTGACCATCGCGCAGCCGCTGAGCGCAGGCGCCGGATGGGCCGGCTTGCTGCTCACCGCGAGCGGCAACATCAGCCAGACCGCGGGCTCCATCATCACCGCATCGAAGCTTGGCGTGCAAAGCAATTCCGGCTCGGTGACGCTGACGGAGAACAACGCCGTCACGACGCTAGCGGGGCTCGCGGGCTCGTTCAACACCTTCAGCTTCACCAATGCGGCCCCGCTCACGATCGGTACGGTGGATAGTCTGGTCGGCGTGACGGCGAGCTCGGGCACGGTGACGTTGCGCGCCGACGGGCTTAACATCGTCGATCCCATCACGGCAAGTACGGTCACGCTGGCGCCGCGGCTCGCCGGGACGGCGATCGACCTCGGCTCCGATGTCGGCTTCGGCCTGACGGACGCCGAGCTGGACAAGGTGTTCGCCTTCACCCTGAACATCGGCAGCAACACGACCAACCCGAGCGGCCCGATTACCGTCAGCGCGCCGGTGGATCGCAGCTCCGGCAGCCTCAATCTGTTCACCGCACCCGGCAGCAGCATCGCAGTCAACGCCGCGCTCGGCTCTGCCAGCACCGGTGCCATCTCGATGAATGCGGGCGCGGGAGGAAGCGTCGCGATCGCCGCCCCCGTCGTATCGTCCAGCAACGTAGCCGTCACCGCGGACGCGATCAACACCAGCCAGCCCATCACGTCCGATTTCGGCGGCGTCTTCCTGAGCAATGTCGGAACGAACGGCTCGGTGAACGTCGGCGGCGCGATCAACGCCAGGAGCAGCATCAATGTCACCGCCAGAACGATCGCGGTGAACGCGCCCATCACGTCACAGCTCTCGTCGGTCAACCTTTCCGCGCCCACGGGCGCGAGCGGCAGCTCGGCAACGGTCAACGGCGCGATCACGGCCGGCAGCTCGATCACTATCACGACCGACAGCCTGGCGCTCAATGCGCCGCTCGAGAGCGGCTTCGCGGTCACGTTGCAGCCACGCAGCAACGGCACGGCGGTGAGCCTCGGCGCCGAATCCGTCGGCGCTTTCAGCGTCGACACCGCGGAGCTCGCGCTGATCGACGCCGGTCAGCTTACGGTCGGCAGCAACAACGCTGGTGATCTGATGGTGAATGCCCCGATCGGGCCCTTCTCCTTCAGCTCGCTCGTGCTGCGTTCGGGCGGGGATGTTTCTCAGGCGCCCGGCGCCACCATCACCGTGCGCAACGTCGATCCGAACGACCCCAGCAACGTCACGGGCTCGCTGACCGTGTCCGCGGGCGGAACGATAAACCTGCCGGAAGCGAACGACATCGCGGTGTCGATCTCGGGCAGCGCATCGGGCACGGACAACAACTTCGTCTTCAACAACATCACGCCGCTGCGCCTGCAGAATGTGTCCGGCATATTCGCCAGCGGCAAGGTCCTGGTCAGAACCGCGCAGCCGTCGCCGGCGCCGCCCTCGGGCTCGTCCATCGGTCTGCTCGATCCCAGCAACGCGGTGCTGGTCGGACTGGAGAAGGCCGGCAACCCCGGAGAGGACCTGAAGAAGTCCGCCGAAGACCGCAAGGACGAAGCGGAAGAGCGCGATCGGGAAGAACAGAGGAAGCGCGGCACGCAGAGCTGCAGCTAGTGTGGTGAATCGTAATTTCGTCGTAATTCGTCATTCCCGCGCAAGCGGGAATCCAGAACGAGACGCCACCTGGACCCCCGCGTTCGCGGGGGTGACGAACTTCTGACTCAGAGCACTAGCGACTTCACAGTTTGAGCTGGCCCAGCTTCCGCCAGGTTGGGCTAGCGCGACTCCGGCCAGGATTTACGGCGCGCTCGGAGTGCTTCAGTCTTACGATCGGTTAGCGCGCCGCGGAGAGATCCACGGCGCGCGCTTTCAGCGTCGGATCGCTCTTCAGCACCTGCTTGTTGACCTTGTGCGTCGGCGTGTGCGGGAGATCCGAGGTCAGGAGCACGAAGCGCGGCACCTTCATCGGCGCGAGCCGAGCCCGGCACCAGCCGGCGATCTCTTCGGCGCTGAGCGCTGCTCCCGGGCGCGGCACCACGCAGACGAGAATCTCGTCTTCGCCCAATTCCGAGGGCACCGGAATCGCAGCCGCTTCCACCACGCTCGGGTGCTCGCAAATGACGCGATCGAGCTCGGCTCCGGCGATGTTCTCGCCGCGGCGACGGATGATGTCCTTCTTGCGCGTGACGAACCAGAAGCAGCCGTCGGAGTCGCGCCGCACCAGGTCTCCGGTCTTGAACCAGCCTTCGTGAAAGGAGGCCCGCGTTTGCTCGTCGTCGCGGAAATAGCCCTGCATGACGATCGGGTGCTTCACCCAGAGCTCGCCTTCGATGCCGTCGGGCACGTCGCGGCCTTCTTCGTCCACCACGCGCAGTTGCGCCCACGGCCGTTCGGGATCCGGGTGGCGGCCCGCCGGGCCCATCGCGCCCGGCATGTCCGGCCCGTCGAACGGCGCGCAGCACACACCCGGAATCTCGGTCATGCCGAAGCCGGTCAGCAGATGCGGAATGTGAAAGGCCTTGCGGAAATGCTCGCGCACGTCCGCTCGCGCGCCGTAGACGCTGCGGATGCGATGCCCGGGGCGAAACTCGGCGAGCGGGCGAGCAACGAGAATACGGCCGATCGCTTCGATGATATTGAGCGTGGTCGCGCCGGTTTCGACCGCTGTGTCCCAGAACGCGGAGGCCGAGAAGCGCTCGATCAGCACGCAGCAGGCACCTGCCGCCAGTGCGCCGGCGAGCGAGTAGAACAGCGCGTTGACATGGAACATCGGCAGCACGGTCATCAGCCGGTCGTCCGGCTGCAGCCATAGCCGCGCCACGTTCGCCTCGCCCGCGGTCACGAAGTTGCGCTGACTGTGCAGCGCGCCTTTCGGGAACCCGGTCGAGCCGGAGGTGAAGATGATGAGGCAGCTCGTGTCGGCCGGCGGATTGGGCGGCAGATTGGGCGACAGGCGCGCCGGCGCGCCGCCGGGCAGCTCCGAGAAGGACACTGCGCCTTCCGCCGCGTCTCCGAGCAGCTCGGCGAGAGGGACCGCGCCGTCGGCTATCCCGTCGAGCACGATCAACCACGGCGCCACGGCGAGCTCGGCAACCGTCTCACGAACGTTCGCAAGACACTCGGGCGAGGCGGCAACCGCGCTCACTTCGGCCTTGCCGAGCAGGTAGCGGGTTTCGGTGACACCGAACTCCGGATTGGTTGGAACCAGGATGGCGCCGATCCGTGCCAAGGCGAACAACAGCAGCACGTGCCCTTCGTGATTGCGCGCCACGATGCCGACGCGGTCCCCGCTCTTGATGCCGCGTGCGGTGAGCGCGCGCGCCAGATCGAGAGCCGCCGCATGGAACGCACGTCGCGACCAGGTCCGGCCGCGGTAGCGCAGAAACGGCCGTTCCGGGTCGGCCTGGATGCGGCTTTCGAGTGCGCCCAGGAGGGTGCCATCGTGCAGCGGATACAGCCGCAGCACGTCGAGCGGAGAAAGCTTTCCCGCCACGGCGTCCGCTTGCCCGTGCGCCGGGAACTGAGGCTCTTGCATCGATGGTCTCCGCATTGTTTCGTATCGGTTTCGTCCCGCCAGATCCGCATCCGATTATAATCGGGCGCTTCCGCCCGTCGACTCTCGAGGATTGCCATGGACACAGTGGAGACCACGACCGAAAAACTGCTGGCGCACAAGGAAGGCGCGATCGGCTGGATCACGTTCAACAATCCGGCACGCCACAATGCCGTCTCCATGTCGATGTGGGAATCGGTGCCGCGCGCCCTGGCGTCGTTCGAGAAGGACCCGGACGTCCGCGTGGTCATCCTGAAGGGCGCCGGCGAAAAGGCGTTCATCTCCGGGGCCGACATCTCCGAGTTCAAGGAAAAGCGCGCGAGCACGCAGGCGGCCGAAGCGTACAACGCGGCCGGCGAGGCCGCGCACAAAGCACTGCAGGAATTTTCCAAGCCGACCATCGCGATGGTCCGCGGTTACTGCATCGGCGGCGGCTGCGCGGTGGCCATCGATTGCGACATCCGCATCGCTGCCGACGATTCGATCTACGCGATTCCGGCCGGCCGGCTGGGCCTGGGCTATCGCTACGACGGAATCCGGCGCTTGATCGACCTGGTCGGCCCGTCGTTCGCTGCCGAGATCTTCTTCACTGCGCGCAAGTTCAATGCGCAGGAAGCCGTGACGATGGGGCTCATCAATCGGCTGGTGCCGGTCGGCGAGCTCGAATCGTACACGCGCGGCTACGCGGAGATGATCGCCGACAATGCGCCGCTCACGCTGGCGGCGGTCAAGCGCTGCGTCCTGGAGCGGCACAAGGACTCCAGTGTCCGCGATCTCGAGCGCTGCCAGGACATGGTCGACGCCTGCTTCGCAAGCGCCGATTACGAGGAAGGCCGCAGCGCCTTCATGGAAAAGCGCCGTCCCGTATTCCGCGGCCGTTAGATTTGCGCCGAGGCGTGGCTCGCCTCGGGTCGGCGAGTTGGAACGGCAGGGGCGCTTGCAGCCACCGCCAGCCGAGTGCGCGTCAGGCGAGCGCCGCTTCGCGCACGCCCGGCATGCCGAAGTCCAGCTTCTCCAGCCCCTGCAGCAGCTGCTGCTCCTGCTGCGCGGTGAGCTCCGTGAGCGGTGGACGCAGCCGATTCCATTCCTTATCGCCCGAGTAGTGCGAGATGGTGCGCTTCAGCGCCGGAATCATCGGCACGCTTTGCAGGACATTGCGAACGTCGTCGATCGCCTTCTGCATCGAATCGGCGCCGGCGCCCTGCCAGGCATCGTAGAGCGAAGTGATCTGCGCCGGATTCACGTTCGCCCCGGCGGTGATGCAGCCGGCGCCGCCGTTGCGCATGTTCTGCAGCAGGAACGATTCGCTGCCGGCGAACACGTCGAAGCCCGACTTTCCGAATCGATCCAACACCGCCTTGGTGTTGTTCCAGTCGCCCGAGCTGTCCTTCAGCCCTGCGATGGTGCCGGGATAAGCCTTGAGCAGCCGCTCGATCAGGTTCAACGTGATGGGGACCTGCGAGACGGGCGGGATGTGGTAGAGATAGATGCGAAGGCGCGAATCGCCCACGCGCTGAATGACTTCCGAAAAGTTGCGATACAGGCCTTCGTCACTCACGCCCTTGTAGTAGAAGGGCGGGAGCATCAGCGCCCCGGCCACGCCCAGCTTGACCGCATGCTCGGTGAGGCGCACCGAATCGGACAACGCGCAGCACCCCGTGCCGGGCATCATGCGCTTGGGATCGACGCCGGCGTTCACCAGCGCCTCGAGCAGCGCCATGCGTTCGTTGGCGGACAGCGAGTTCGCTTCGCTGTTGGTGCCGAAGACGGCAAGACCGACGCGCTGGGATACCAGCCATTTGCAATGCCGGATGAAGCGCTCGGCATCGGGGGAAAGATCTTCGTTGAACGGCGTGACGACGGGCGAGAGCACGCCCCTGATTCGATCCTGGGCCATCAAAACGGCTCCTGTAGCGGCTGAGTCAAGCGGAAAATGATAGCAGGAAGGCGTGCAGGAAGCAGTGGCCGATAGCGTCGGACTCGCACGCCGCCGAGTCGCGGCCCGGGAAGCCTCTCACTGACTCACACGGGCTAATACGTTGTCCGCGTGCGCACGTGCTTGGCGCGATCCATCGATTGGATCACGAAGTCCTTCATCTGTGCGCCCTGCAGGACCGACAGCGGAATTTCGGTGCCGGCCGGCCCTTTCGACCATAGCTTGCGATAGAAATCGACCTGACCGGCGATCTGCTGGCCGCCGATGCGCAGAATGATGTCGCCCACCTTCAAACCGCCTTTCTCGGCCGGACCGTCCCGGGTGACGCGCGTGACGACCAGGTGACCCTGCATCTCCTGCGTGTTGACGCCGATCCAGGGACGTGCCGGACCGCTGACTCGGCCGGTATCGATCAAATCGCCCAGGATCGGTTTCAGCAGATCGATCGGCACGAACATGTTGCCGGGCGAGTAGGTTTGCGGCTTGACCGCATCGGTTACGACCAGCGAGCCCACGCCATAGAGCTTGCCGTCGCGGCCGATGAGCGCCGCCCCGCTCCAGTTCACCGTGGCCGGCGCAGTAAAGATCGCGCTGTCGAGCAGATACTCCCAGAAGCCGGCGAACTGACGCTTGGAAACCACATAGGCCGGCGCCACGCCGTCGAAACCGGCGATCAAAACGGGCTCACGCTCGGGCAAGGTGGCCGAATCGCCCAGCTCGATCGGCTTGATCGTCAGCGGCGCCGAAGCACGCACCAGGCCGAATCCGGTTGCATGGTCGTATCCCACCATGGTCGCAGGCACCGCCTTGCCGTCGGCGGGAATGACTTCGATCCCATCGGCTTCCAGGATGAGGTAGCCGATCGTCAGGATGAGGCCGCTGTTGTCGATGACGATCCCGCTGCCTTGCCGCTGCACGCCGAGCGTGGCTGCGCTGCGCGCATCCTTGGGCGCAGTCGCGCGCAGCAGCACGACCGAGAGCGCGTCCATGTTGCGAATCTGCCGGTCCGGCTTGGCTTCTTCCAGCGGCGCGCCTTCTGCGGCATGAAGCGGGGGCGGAGCAACCGATACAAAGGTGGCGAGTACTATGAGACGCACGCCATATCCCGCGCGCCGCATTGCCGTGCCCATCGTCAAGAGAGCACGCGAGAGAAAGGAAACGGAAGCGCACATCCAACACCTCCCGGCGCAGGGATTACCTCAATGCCGCAATCGACGTGCCATGCGCGCAGCGCTCAGCTTGGTGTGTAGTCCGCATGCGGACTGTAGCCTGCTTGCCGATGTTCCGCAATGCGATCCGTCTCGCATGCCGAACGAATGAGCTCAGCCAGCCGTACCGGCCAGCACCGAATTCACCCAGCCGACATACGGGTAAAGCAGTACGCCGCCGCCGAAGCCACCGAAGCGCTGGTTGAGCGCTGACCGAGGTGCGACGAAGGTATTGACGCCGACCAGCTGCCAACGTCCCCGCGCTGCAGGCACCAGCGCGGGCGATCCCGAATCGCCGCCCGCGACGGTCGCTTCGATGTGATTGCCGAGCGAGCCGCCGCCGAGCCGATTGGCGGAAGCATCCGGCCCGTCGAAGTCGAACAGGTACACTTCCGGCAGATCTCCGCCGTCGCTGTCCCGGAACCCCGCATCGATGACGTTGCGGCCGACGCGTTTCACCGCCGGCGAGGCCGCAACGCTTCGGCCGTGAACGCCATCGCCGCTGGCGCCGTAGCCCACCAACGTAATCACCGTACGCGGTCGAACCGGAGTGCGCTGAATTGTGTAGAAAGGCACGCCGAACGGCAGCGACTCGCCAAGGCGCACGATCGCGAGATCGTCGTGCACGACGCCGGATCTCGCATCGGGCTTGTAGCCCGCGTAATCGGGATGGACGATGATGGCCGCCGCGTCGATCCGGTGCGAGAGGTCCGCCCCGTAGTTCAGATTGAAGCGCACGTCGGTCGCATCCCGGCCGGCGACGACGTGGGCCGCCGTGATGACATGACGCGCATCGAGCGCCGCGGCCGTGTAGGTAGCTTCTCGCTGCTGCAGCGTTCCGATGACGACGCTGAGGCTGCCGACCCCAGCCCAGGGCGAGCGGGTCGTGTTCGGATCGACACGGTTGGCCGGCGAGTCGGGCGGTGTGCCGTCCTCGCTACCGCCGATGATGGCCCGGCACGGCTCGGCCAGGGCTGCGCCGAGCGCTAGCAACAGAATGCGGCGTCGAGACGGCAAGGCTAATCAACCCATGGACGATGCGGGTGCGCGCCGCCGGTTTCACCAAAAGCGCCAGTCGCGCGTGATCAGAATATACGCGCCGAGCAGCCCGTTGGTCACTGCGTGGGCAAGTACGGGAACCCACAGGCGGCCTGTGTGCATGTAGATCCAGCCGTAGACCAGACCTGCGATGAACCCAGCCAGCCATTGATTGTGTTCCAGCGCGAACAGCACGCTGGTGATCAGCAGCGCGCGCAGGCCCACGGCTGCGGGCCGCACGGCCAGAAAATCCTGCTTCTCCAGCCAGCGCAGCAGGAACGAGCGCCAGAACAATTCCTCCGCGAGCGGAACAACCACCGCCAGCCCGAGGAGGCGGAAAAAGGTGATCGGCCAGTCGAACGCATCGGAGCCGTACCGGCGCGGATCGAAGCCGGCACCGAGCTCGAACGCGAACCAGCCCTCATCGAGCCATATCCAGATGATCAGCACGCCGACACCGGCGCCAAGCGCGAGCAGCCCATCGGACCACGGCAGGCGCCAATCGCGCAACTCGACGAAGCGCGGCCACAGCACCACCAGGGCGGCGCCGGCAACGACGGCACGCAGCGCATAGATCCAGCGCGAGTCCCATTCCCCGGGCGGCACCGGCACCGGCAGCGGCGGCGGCAGCAGCGAGCCGGCCGCCACGAACAACATGAAAAGTGCGAAGGGCAGGATGCGCGAAGCCGAGTCCGAGCCCAGCCACGCCGTCACCGTGGACTGGGTTGCTTCAGGGAGCATGCGGCGCAAGCCGGCGACTTCTTCTGCTGGCGCGTTCTCAGGCGACGGCGAACTGGGCCAGATCGCGCTTGAGCCGGGATACGGCCGAGCCGGGGCTGGTCAAAACGCGTCGTCCAGGAAAAGGCTCAAAACGCGAAGCGGCACGCGCCATCGAAAACTGCGCGAGCATGAGCACGTCGCACTCCTTGAAGTCAGCACCAGCCCGCGCAATCAACTCGTCGTGCAAATTCGAGTCGCCGCGGCGCAATGCCGCCAGCGCATCCGGAACGCTGCGCGAGCGCACGTCGAGCTCGATCGCGCGGCGTTTCGCCGCGTCTTCCAGCTCGCGCACCATGGATGGAATGCTCGGCTCGAAAGTGGAGATGAGCCCGATGCGCCGCCCCGTCTCCAAGGCCTCGTCGAACATCGCTTCGTTGGGCTTCAGCACCGGAATGTCGACCGCCGCGCGGGCCGCCTCGATCGCCGCGCCGAAAGCCGAGCAGGTGAACAGGATGGCATCGGCCCCGCATCCCGCGCTATAGCGCGCCAGCGTGACGAACCGCTCGATCATGCGGGGGCCGAGCGAGCCTTCGGCCGCGAGATCGGTGCTGAGCGAATCGTCGAGCAGATGCGTAATGCGGGCTTGCGGCCAGCCGCTCTGGAATGCCTCGCAAACGGGCGCCATGGCGACGGCCGTGGCGTGAATCAGGGCGATGCGGGGGCTTGACATCGTCGGTCTCTCGCGCGTGCAGCGAACGCCCGGCTTGAACGGACGTCGGGTTGCCGATGGGATTTACAGGGTGTTCGGCCGCGGTACCGACTGAATTCGGGGCTAGCGGCCCGGCGCGTGATGCCGGGCGATTCTGCCAAAACCGCCTGGATGAAGCAAGCGAATTACCGGACGGCGAGCATGGCACGGCCGATTCTCTCGCTGTTTTCGCCCGCGTCGTGCGCCGCGGCCCGTTGCCTCTCAGCTGGCGAAGAACCTGGCGTAGTGCTCGTAGATCCGCTCAGGCATCTCCTCCTGCATGTAATGCCCGCACGGCATGGCTTCGAACGCTTCGATGCGGCTGGCGTATCGATGCCAGATATCGATGAACTCGCGCGCCCGCTCCGGCGGATGGCCCCGTGCCCCCCAAAGCAATAGCAGAGGCGCAGTGAGCTGCGTGTCCTTGTCCACCGCATCCATCTCGAAGTCGCAAGTCGCGGTCGCCCGATAGTCGCGGCACGAGCCCGTTATCGTCTTGAGCGTGTAGCAGCGCACGTACTCGGCGAGCGCGGATTCGGCCAGGAAGCCCAGACCCGTGCCGCCGCGTATGGCCATGCGGCTCTTCAGGAAGTACTCGGCCGGTACCGCGCTGATGAGCCGCTCGGGAAAGGGCTCGGGCTGCGCCATGAATCCCCAGTGCCAGGTTCCGATCACCCAGTTCTTGTTGGTATGCGTCCACACATAGTGGTTGGGCACGATGTCCATCAGGCACACCTTCAGGATGCGCCCGGGATGGTCGAGGCACATGCGGTGTGTCGTGCGCGCACCCCGGTCGTGGCCGGCCACGTAGAACTGCCGGTAGCCGAACTGATCCATGATGTCGATCAGGTCCTGCGCCATCGCCCGGAAGCTGAAATTGACGTGATTCGGGCCGGTGTCGGGCAGCGAGCTGTCGCCGTAGCCGCGCAGGTCGGGCAGGATCACGTGATAGCGCTGTGCGAGGCGCGCGGCGATCCGGTACCAGCAGGTATGGTTCTGCGGGTTGCCGTGGACGAGCAGCAGCGGCGGTCCCGACCCGCCATGGCGCAAGCGGATGATGGCGCCTTGCGTGCGAACGTCCAGGTGCTCGAAATCCGCAAAGTGGGCCGCGATCTCCGCGCTGCCCCAGCGAGTCGGGTCGCGCGTGTAGTCGGCCGGGGTGGCAACGGCCATTCGGTTCAGTCCCGCGGTGGCTGTGGATTCAGTTGGCATCGTGTCTCCTCGTTCGTGTGCGCTGGCAAGGACGTGAGCCTGCGTGTGACCAGATCGGGCGCTGTCGATTCGCAGACCCGCACTTACAGGGCGACTGCAAGTGCGGCTGCGTCGGTGCCCGATCGTAACTACGCAGACCAGACCTTGCTAGCCTCGGCGGGTTGCGTTCGCAGGCGGCCGATTGCCTGAATTTCGACAGGCCGGAATGCCGGCCACAGGTGAGCCGGGGTAGGACTGTGCACTATTGAACAAGGCGTGCTTCTCGATGACAATGGCTTGCCCGACACGGGCATGCCATGCCGCCGGTACGCACATTGCTCTGTCTGGAGGCTCCTGCAGGGAGAACACCGTGGACGGAATCAAGAACGCTCAACACCTCGGCGAGTCGTGGTGGAATTTTTTCGACTATTGCTTCAACCATAACCCGACCGCACTGATCTGCGAGCCGTTCTGGGCCAAGCTGATCGGTGCGTTCATCGCCGCCGGGGTCATCACGGTTCTGTTCGGCGTCTGGAAGTACATCGATTACCGGCGTAAGTACGCCGCCGCCGTGCGGGCCGAGTGGGAACGCGGCCAGGTGGACGAAGTGGCGATCAGGGAAGCGAGCTGGGACGGCGACAAGGCCTACCAATCGCATCTGCCGGACGACGAAGTACTGGAGCGCATCCGCGCCGCCGTCGAACAGCGCAGGCGCGATGCCAGCGCTCCGGTAGCGGGGGCTTGAGTCGACACCGCGTTCGCTGTATGACGGGCGCGACATTGACCGCAGCAAGCTCTACCGGACGAGGCGCGCCGGTTCGGCGCTCAGAAATGGGGCGCATCGTATTACTACATCGGCTGCGCGACGAGCTTCACGCCAAGCGCCTTGCACACGCGGGCAACGGTCTCGAATCGCGGTTGCGCATCGGGTCGCAGTGCCTTGTACAGCGCCTCGCGCGTGAGCCCAGAGACCTTTGCAATCTCGCTCATGCCGCGCGCTCGTGCAATGTCGCCCAGGGCGGCCGCCAGGAGCGCTGGATCGTTCTCCTCGATGATTGCGGTCAGGTACGCCGCCACATCTTTCTCATCCTTGAGGTACTCGGCGGCGTCGAAATCGGGCAACTCAGAAATCTTGATTTTTCGGCTCATCGCTCAATCCTCCAAGGTCGCGGCCAACTCGATGGCCTTTGCGATATCGGCGGCTTGCGTGGATTTCGGTCCGCCACCGAGCATCACGGTCAAAAGCGCGCCGCGCTGCACGTAGTACATGCGCCATCCCGGCCCGAAGTGCTCGCGCATCTCGGAGACGCCTGAACCGACGGACTTCACGTCGCCCAGATTGCCCAATGTGGCCTTGCGCAGTCGCGCGTTCAGGCGTTGCTTGGTCACCCGATCTTTGAGGCCGTCGAGCCAGTCGGAAAACTGCTCGGTGCGCTTGATCGAGGACATGCGCGCATTGTAATCGGTCGATTACATACAAGCAAGCGCCGCATTGACCTCGCCCGCCGGGCGCGCTACGCCCTTCCATCACAAAATACTCTGACGGATCCGCGGTGAACAAACAGAGATACGACACGAGCCGGCGCTGCAGACTGGACGAGCCTGTCGGTGGTACTCGCGCCGCGCATGATCTCGCCAACTGGCAGATGCGTGACTGCGCCCGAAGTTGGCGACCGATTGGGAGGCGCACAACAGGCTCGGGCACTACGACCCAGCGACCACCAGGCGGTTGTATCAGCGCGTCATCAAGGCGAGCGCCGGGAGGCTTCCGAAGCGCTGAATTTGGGAAATGTCCCAAATTACCGACATGCTGACAGCGCCTCAGTCATTGATTTCTGGTGCTGTTGGAGTGACTCGAACACTCGACCTACTGATTACGAATGGTACCACGCAATTTTTGATCGTTGTTATTCAGTCACTTGCTAACGCTTGCCAATTCATTTCCTATCTCATTCGCGGGCAATCCAACGCCGCGCGCGTGAAGTCATGGCACAAATACGGCACACCGGAATTGTTGCTCCGCCGTCTGCCCTGTCAGCGTCTTGCCCCGTGACCGGTCCTGCATTCCGGCACTGGGTAAAGCGTTTCGCTTCGCCCTGCCCGGAAGGGAGAAGCCGCAATCAGACGCAGACCGGGTCTCGCCCTGTTCCGCGCTTAGGTCGCTTTCTACGCAACGCGCCAACACTTGAGCGATGACTGGTGGAAGAGGCGGGGCCAGTCTAGCCATGAATGAGAAGTCGTTCGAGCTCCACCGCCTGTGCCTTGAACTTCTTCGGATTAGTCCTCGCCAGCCGATCGAGATTCGCAAGCTTCCACCGAATGGCAGGCAACTGTTCGAGTTGCTCGATTCCGAGCAACGAAAAGTCCGGCTCGTTTCTCGCGACCGATAGTAGGAAGCCTCGCTCGTTCGCATCCAGGCCTGACTGCAATTCGGTAATCATACGTTCTCGCACCGACAGCAGCGCGTCCAACTCGACGGGTTCCGCGGTCATACCCCGGAAGTTGGCGTCGAACTCGGCGGAAATACCGTGTGGCGTTGGGGCAAGCACCTCGTGGATAGGCCGATTATGCGACGCGAGGTAGACGACGAAGCTGCGGCGGATACCCGCCGTGATTCCTTCGTGGAGGAAAAGCTGCAACACGTCGAACAAGTCCCGCGGATGTTGGCGATCCAGGGCTGCAACGAGCTTGCCTCCATAGAGGTCTTCCAGGGATACGAGGGGCAATTCGAGATCCGCAAGCAAAACGTCGGTCGCCTTGGCGGTGAGCGACGCCGAGCGAACCGGATGCACCGTGCCACGCAGGACGAAATTCACCTCGACCTTCACTACGAGTTTGTCGCGGCGCACGAAGAGCTTCGTCTCTCCGGCGCCGGTCACGTTGGCCACGTGCGTCTGAAATCCTCGATTCCTGAGCCGATCGGCAGCGCTTCGGATCGCTTCATTGATCCTGGCAAGCGCGGCGTCTCTCTCGGACCGGTAATCGACGAATACCAGATCGAGGTCCACGGACAGTCTGGGCATATCCCGCACGAAAAGATTGATCGCGGTACCGCCCTTCAAGGCAAATGTGTCGTCCGCGAATACGAGGGGCGCCACCTGCGTCAGCAGTCGCGCCGTATCGAGGTATTCCTGGTTCACGGCTTGAGCACCAACAATCCATCCTTGGATTTGGATACCCACCGCTGGCGGCTGCCTGTGGGCAACTCCACGTCGTCGAGCTTGGCGGCCCATGGCAGCGACAACTCACGACCGAGCGCGAGGGATAGTCGCACGGTCTTGACGCTCGTGCAGCGCTTCAGGAGATCCGTCAGGACGTCGGCACGGAGGTTGTACGTACCTTCGGCGATTTCTCTTGCCTCTTGCAGTGGCTGGCGAACTCCGACCTCATCCAGCAGTTCTAGCAGCGCTCGTTCGGGCATCGAGACGAGCGGCGCGCTATCACGGCTTTCGAAACGCCCCACCGCGAGCATGTGCTCGGGCTTCTCATCGAACAGCCGCTTGCGGTGGTACTCGGCGGGAAAGTGCTGAACGAACCAACTCGGAAGTCGCGCCGCGGCCCATCCGTACAATCTAAGAACTGCCTGTTGCGCAACGTACTGGCGGACGCCATACCACTCCAGCGCAGTCTTCCCGCCGACATGCAATCCGTCGATTTGCTTTTCGAGTACGACCAAGCTCGGGTGAAGCAAGAGTTCTTCGCCCGGCCGGCAGTAAACCCCGCGTGCAAGGCGTTCGAGCCAGCCTGACCGGGCGTAGTGGACCGCCAAGTCGCCGGAGATCCCCATGCTGGCGAGTTGCGCAGAGGTGACCGGCGCTCCCCTGGGGAGTCGGGTGTAAAGGGCGTTTAGTTTGTTATCCATTATCGTAGTCACACTACGATTGTACGCATTTTTCTAACACGCAGGGAATCTAAAGATTGGAAAAGTTCTAATATCCGTAGCCACGCTACGATTAAAACAACTATTTCAAACGCCGCTAATCGCCAGCCTGACGATCGGCCGAAGGCAATTGCAGTCAAACAAGCGTACTGTTTATGACTATTGACAAATAGTACGTCGATAATGTGAAATATATGCACGTACTTTTCTGCAGGAGTTGCTCATGAAACTTTCATTCCCCGCCGCCCGCGGCCGAATGGGCAAGCGCGATTATTTCGTAGCGATGGTGAAGCTGAACCTTGTGCCAAAGCTCTTCAAGTTCCGCGACTGGGCCGAACTCCCCCCCGAGCAGCGCGCCCAACGGGTCATCCAGAAAAACCGCATTCCCGAAATCACGAACTACATTCTGGAGAATGAGGACGGCTACCTCTTCTCCTCGCTGACCGCATCGTTTGACTGTGATCCGAATTTCCAGCCCGTCGGCGATCTGAGCGACCTCGGCATTCTGGAGATTCCCTTTGAAGCCGACTTGGTGATCAACGACGGACAGCACCGACGAGCTGCGATCGAGGAGGCATTGAAGGCGAACCCGGCTCTCGGGGACGAAACAATCTCGGTTGTGCTGTTTCCCTGGGAAGACCTCGACCGGATGCAGCAGATGTTCTCCGACCTCAATCGGACAGCAAGAACAACCTCGAAGTCACTCAACATTCTGTACAACCACCGAGACCTGATGAGTCAGGTCACTCTCGCATTGATCGAGCGAGTGGATGAGTTCAAAGGGCTGGTAGACAAGGATCGAATCTCACTTCCCTTGCGGTCGCCGAAATTGTTCACCCTAGGCGCCCTCTACGACGCCACGTCCGCCATCGTCGGCACGGTTTCGGAGCCTGATTTCGATCAGAAGAGGGATCTCGCGATCGAGTTTTGGGAAGCGGTTGCAGCCAATATTCCTGAATGGCGCAAGGTGAAGGCTGATGATCTCAAGCCGGTCGAGGTGCGCCAGGAGTTCATTCATACGCACGCGGTCGTACTCTGGGCGATCGGTGCCATGGGACAAACGTTGATGTCGGCACATCCCGAGGATTGGAAAGATCGCCTGAAGACTCTACGCACGATCGACTGGCGGCGCACCAACAAGGAATGGCAGGGAATCGCGATGTCTGGATCAGACGTAGTAAATCGACGCCAGAGCCGGACAGATACCGCATCATTCCTAAAACTGAAGTTCGGATTGAAGCTCACGCCCTCGGAGGAGCGCTCTCTCAAGGGAGCAACTGATGCAACTTCGATCATGAAGGACCTTCAGAAGCTCGTCGAAAATGTCGCCTGACGTGACCTGGAATCTTAGGAGACCAAGCAGTGTCTGAAATCGACCGCGGCGAGGTCGTCGCAACGTTCGAAAAGAATTCACGCGAGGAGGTACGCGTGAGCGTCGATGATTTTCGTGGCCGGAAGATCATCAATATCCGCGTGTACTATCGTGGTGACGCTGGCCAATGGCTGCCGGGCAAGCAAGGCTTCGCGGTCGGTGTGGACCGATATCGCGACCTTGCCGAGGCCATTCTCAAGTTGGGCGAGAAGCTGCGCGGTGATGGGCTGCTCCCGGGCACCAAGGACTAACCAATGCTCACGCGCGAGCGCCGAGCATTCGGCCAAGGCGAATACCAATGACCCTCGAAACTAAGCCCCGCGACCTCTTTATCGTCGACAACAGCGTTGCCGGCTGGACCGGCCTTCGGTACCTCGAAGAATGGGCAGGTATCGCCAGGGCATTCGATATCGCAACCGGGTACTTCGAGATCGGCGCGCTGCTCTCGCTCGACGGCAAGTGGCAGACGCTCAACAAGATCCGGATTCTGATGGGCACGGAAACGAACCATCGCACACGTAGGGCGATGTTGGATGCGGTCCGGGCCCGAGCGATCGAAGTCCTCAACGCGAGTATCGAAGCGGACAAGGATACCAACCCGTTCCTGCAGGGCGTTCCCGCGGTCCTGGAAGCGCTGCGATCCCGACAGATCGAATGCCGCGTGTACGACAAAGACAAGTTCCACGCGAAAGCCTACATCACGCACGCAAAGCTTGAGGTCGTCGGTGCCCAGGCCCTGGTCGGTTCCAGCAACTTTACCAAGCCGGGCCTCACGAAGAATGTCGAACTGAATATCCAGGTCCAGAACGCACGCGAGGTCGCGCAACTCCAGGAGTGGTTCGAGGCACACTGGAACGAAGCGATCGATGTCACCGACGCCATTATTTACACCGTCGCTCGCCAGACGCGCCTCTACACCCCGTTCGAGGTCTATGCGAAAGCCCTGCAAGAGTTCTTCCGTGGCCACGAGCTCACGGCGACCGAGTGGGACGAGACCCGGTCGAAGATGTTTCCGCGGATCGACCGCTATCAAAAGGAAGCCTACTGGGCGCTCATGAAGATCGCGCGCCAGCACGGGGGGGCGTTCCTCTGCGACGGCGTCGGCCTCGGCAAGACGTTCGTCGGGCTGATGCTCATCGAGCGGTTGGT